>DAOVJF010000186.1 GCA_030673355.1 Planctomycetota bacterium
GAACTTGAACCAATACCAAAAAAAGAAGAAATCATATATGCATTTCAATCTTTTGAGCGGTTAACACGCCTAAGAGTCAAATTAAGGCTCCCGAATCCTGAACTAACACGATATGCAAATCAACTCTACGAGGAGATGCTTGAAGGGGGAATTCGCGAGTATCTTCAGGATATGCGAAATCCCAAAGGATTGAGTAGAAGTAAAGAACACATGCCATATGCTTCAATCGAAATTGCACAGGCTGGTTATAAAAAGGGCGAGGTCACCCTTCAAGGTATGAGTGATGGACGCATGCAGAGAAAACAAACTGGTGCAAAAGCAATGAGGGGAACAATTGATCAAATGCGTGATTTTGTCAGGGGTATAAGTAAAAATACTCGGTCGAAAGAAGCGAAGAATGTAGTAACTGAAATCATGTAAGAGATTGACAGGTTATCACCACCTCCTAATAATATCACATAATGAAAATGTATACAGGAAAAATTTTCTGGGGTTATTTTATCGAGGTACTCCTCTTATTGTGTATATTTACACTTCTAAATATTCTTATTACAAATCAGGTACTTTGCGATTTCGTCATAAACACTTCTGGTTTATTTACCACATTGATTGGCGCAATTCTATTATTTAGTGCTTCCTTTTTACTTATTTTCATCCGATGGATGACAACGGATTTTGGTGATTATCTCAATTGGCGTAAAGCTGATAGAGTTTATAGAACCTCATTGGGATACTCCTTATTTATTGACATGTTAGCATTCTTAAGTTTAATTGTACTTGGGTATGCCAAAAGTGCAATATTGGCAAATGTGGCAATAATATTAATTATCTATACACTAATAAATATAAAAACGATGATTACTAATATTTTAGATTTAGTAAAGTTGAAAAATTATTTTCGACGTGAGGTGGAGAGTAGAAATACTTGTGACGAGATTAGAGACAACTAGTTATGAGAGCTAGGTGACTTTGACAAGTTGAGTTGGCTCCCATCCGGATGTTCCGATAACCACATCATTTTTACTCGCCATTTACCCCTCTCCTGTTCCCCATTCGTCCACAAGCTCCGCTTTAGGCGTCGCTTGTGAACGGCACCCGAACCAGGTCATAAATTAAAATTTTCTAAATGGGTTGCGATTAGCAAATTTGCACGTTATGGAGATTACGTAAACTGCCGGCGGAAGAACGACAGCCAGCCGAGGATGAACACGATCGCGAAGTAGGCGCCCACATGCCACATTTCGGTGTACAAACCGTCCGCGGCGGTCGGGCCCATTCCCTCAAGAAACCATTGCACCATCCTGAACCACGCGTCGGTTTCGAGGTTGTTCGTGGCATGCTGGCCGATTACATTCATCGGGGGGAGAATTTTGTAGATTACCAGTACAGGCACTTTCATCTTCAGGACTTCAACACCGAGGAGCTTTATCATGAAGAGGCCAGTGGTGCTGGACGCGAATAAAATTATATTGGCCAGGAATCCAGCAACGAGCCAATGCATCCAGAGGGTAAAGACCATCGTTATAGTTGATATAAAAATCGGCGCCAGGGTTCCATATGCAAGCGCGGAAACATAGTTATCCTGCACACCCATTCCTCCCAATTGCATACAAATAAGGCTCCAGGCACCAATCAAGGCCATAAAAATCAGCAACGACATCCATCCGGCGAAAAGTTTCCCCATATAAATCTGGCTGCGGCTCACCGGCCTTGCGATGAGAAGGTCGATCGTGCGGCGGTCCATCTCCCTTCCAATCAGACCGAGCATTATATAAATACCAAGCAGCGATGAGATTCCAATGGTGATGCCGTATACAAACCAGAGGATGAAGGTTTCAGGTTTGATATTCGAGAGCGGATCAAGTTCATCGAAATTATCCTCCATAGGAAAACCATGCCCATCGTGATGTTCAAGTTTTACCATTCCCGTTTCAGTATTAATTTGGCTTTGAATGTCACGCCATCCCCAGAAAAGAATCGAGAAACAGATAAATCCTGCAAGGGCCAGCGACACCCAGAACACCGGCGTCTGGAGGATGTCAAGGAGCGTTCGTTTTGCTATGTAATAAACTGAAGCCATTTCTGTAACATGTGCATTCTGCACATGATTTTCAGTCTCATGCGCATCCTGCGCATGAATTTAAATTTTCAACTCCCCCCGATTCCACTCTATCGCGTCGACAATCGCGTCTTCCAGTTTCTTCTCCGCGATCCACCCGATCAGTTCACCCGCACGCCCGGGATTCGCGATACTGTCGCCCGGCTCTCCGGGTACCGGATCGGTGTGTGCGGCTTCGATTTCAGGATTTATAATATCAGACAGAATTTTCGCGACTTCGTTCACGCTTGTCCCGATCCCGGTCCCGAAATTTATCACGCTTCCGGCGGGAGCATTTTCAAGGGCCATTACCGAACCTCTCGCGATGTCCCCGACATGTATAAAATCCCTGACCTGTTCGCCGTCGCCGAAAATAATCGGGGTTTCACCCGTAAAAAGCTTCCGGCAGAAAATAGTGATGACCCCGACATAGGGCGACGGGGTCTGGCGCGGGCCGTACGTATTGAAATAGCGGCAGATTACCGGCTCGATTCCCCACTGCTCACCCATGGTTAAAATATAACGTTCGCTCGCGAATTTCGCGATTCCGTACGGGCTTGTCGGGTTAATGGGGTGATCCTCATCCTGGGGTGAATATTCAACCGTCCCGTAGACCGCCATGCTCGACGCGTACTGGAATCTTTCAACACCGGTGTCGCGGGCGGCTTTAAGAACCATCAGGGACCCCAGCGTATTGACCTCGGCATCATCGATGAATGTATCTACCGCTTTTCGGATACTCACCCGCGCCGCGAGATGGTAGACATGCCTGGCGCCGCGCATTGCGCCGATCAATTTTTCACCATCGCGGATGTCGCCAACAATCAACTCGGCGCCGTCGGGAACATAACTACCCTTCCCGACAGAAAGGTCATCATAGCAGACGATCTCCCAGCCTTTACCAAGGAGAAGCCTTGCTACATGGTTTCCAATAAATCCCGCGCCGCCTGTTATCAAAGCTTTATCGGCCATAAAAATCCCCCAAATGGAATATTAATAACCCTTGTCCGGGATACAGCAGATCAACTCGAGGGGTTCATCGCCGGTATTGATAAACGAATGTTCCACATCGGGCTCGATAAAGAAAAAGTCTCCCGGATTAATTTCCTCCTCCTGCCCGGTCGCTTCTTTCGCGATCCCAATTCCGCTGAGAATGAAAATCTCATGCTCGTACGGATGGCGGTGCATCCCGACAAAACCGTCTTTCTCTATCCTGACAACCCTCATGGCGAAATTACCGGCACCGTCTTCCCGCGACAGAAGCCATCGCATAGTGGTGTTGGTGGACCCGTACTTCAACTGCGGGATAGCTTCCTTGTCTGTATAATGTCCCTTAAGCATATTGTCACCTGTGAAATTTCAACGGATTGACGAATACTATACACCAGTGAAAGCGAATGAGTAAGGGGTAAAATTGGCTGCCCGGCCCTTTCACCAGCGGTCAGAATAGAATGATGAAAATCATTATGATACGATACTGAATCTTAATGAAACGAAGCCTCGAAATCAGCGTACTTTTATTAAACGCGTTTGTACTCGCGATGGAGATTTCCATTACCAGGATATTCTCCGTGACGATGTTCTACCATTTTGCTTTCCTGGCAATCGGTGTCGCCATGTTCGGATTTGGCGCAGCCGGGGTGGTGCTTTACATATGGAAAGATAAATTCTCAAAGGGAAGCACGGGAAAGCTCCTTGGAAATCTTGCGATGTGGGCGGGGCTTACAGCGGTCATCGCCCTCTACATCGGCCTCTCAATCAATTTCAACCCAAATACCGGATTAGCAAGGCAATTTCTTAAATTACTCGTTATCTACCTCTGCACAAGTGTGCCGTTTTTCTTCGCCGGACTGATCCTCGCGATTCTCTTCCAGAGGTTGAGCCAACATATTTCAAGGCTTTACCTCTTTTCGCTTGTAGGGGCGGCAATCGGTGCGGCAATCACAATTCCACTCCTTGCGATCGCGGGAGGTCCGGGATCGATACTGGTAATCGCCGGATTTGCTTACTTTGCCTCCAGCGGATTTTCGACAGGATTTCCCGACATTGAATCCGAAAAAGCCCGGCCCGGCAGGAAACCGTCATCCAGAGTTGTATTTTCAATTATCGTTGGAATCGGGTTAGTAATTCTCGGTTTTCTGAATCCATCATTGAAAGTGGTGAATATCACCTATGCGAAAGGTTATACAATCGAACCGGCCAGGATTCTCTACGACCGCTGGAACGCATTTTCGAGGATTATTGTAATCAGGGCGGACAATCCGCTCCAGCATTACGAGGGCGGGATTCATAACTGGGGGATATCGGAGGCCTGGGATCCCGAAAACATTGTGCCCCAGCATTTCCTCCAGATTGATAACACTGCCGCCACCCCGATCATAAATTTCACCGGGGACATCTCAGAACTGGAGATGTCCAGGAATGATGTCACCGCCGCGGCTCATTATCTTTTGGACGATCAGCACGTACTGGTTGTCGGTCCGGGAGGTGGAAAAGATATCCTCGCGGCCCTGGCGTTCGAATCGAGGGTGATCGATGCTGTTGAGATTAATCCTCTCATTGCGGATCTGATGCGTAATGAGTTCAGGGAATTCAATGGGGACCTTTATAACCGGGACCCGATAACGGTAACTGTAGCCGAGGGCAGGACGTTTATTTCCCGCAGCCGTGATAAGTACGATCTTTTGCAGATAAGCCTCATCGATACATGGGCGGCGGCAACGACCGGTGCATATGCCCTTTCTGAAAATAACCTTTACACCGTCGAGGCATTCGAGGAATATTTCGACCATCTTTCTCCCGACGGTATTTTCTCGATGTCGCGGTTCGCGTTCGATCCCCCGCGCGAGACCCTGAAAGTTGCGGCACTGGCCCGCGAGGCCCTTGAAAGTCGCGGGGTGGCCGATCCCGGATCGTGTGTAATGGTTATCAGGCAGGGAGTACTTGCCAATGTGATGGTACAACCCAACGGATTCGATGAGGACGCGATATCCACGATGATGGGTGTGGTGGAGGAGCTTGGCTTCGACGTCATTTACATGCCGGGACGGGAGCCGGTTACGGAGTCGGATGAGATATATCACGAGCTTCTGACAACCGGCGATTTCGATGGATTTCTCGCAGGCTATCCGCTGGATATTCGTCCGACAACCGACAATCGTCCGTTTTTCTTTTACCTCTTGCCGCCATCGGAATTCATGGAGGCCCTTGCGTTCGGGAAAAGCCATGCCGCAGGATACAATTCCATCGCGATTTTCACACTGGTCTCACTACTGATAATCAGTTTCGCTGTTGTGCTGATTTTTATAATCCTCCCTTTGCTCCTTTTCAAAAGGGTGGATATTCGTGAACGAAGCGGGTCGAAGTTGACCATGCTCGGATATTTCATATGCCTTGGCCTTGCGTTTATTACTGTTGAAATTGGGCTTATGCAGTATTTTACCCTGTTCCTTGGATACCCTATCTATTCGCTCGTGGCTGTACTGACAAGCCTCCTCTTATTCAGCGGGTTCGGCTCGGGCTGGAGCGGAAGAATCCCCGACGATAAAATTGAAACCGGTATACGTAACGCAATCCTTGGAATTTCAATAGTTTCGATCATGTATATTTTCATACTCCCCCCGATATTTAAATCTTTAATCTTCCTGCCCGATCTTGTTAGGATCGCGATCACTATTACGCTTGTTTTCCCGCTCGGATGGTTCATGGGCCAGCCATTCCCCCTTGGACTCAGGATTATAGCCCGTGAAGGCCTTGGGGTAATTCCCTGGGCGTGGGGCGTCAACGGCGCAGCGAGTGTTCTTGGCAGCGCGTTGTCTTTAACGATCGCGATCGGAATCGGGTACAGGCTCA
>DAOVJF010000424.1 GCA_030673355.1 Planctomycetota bacterium
AGAACTCTTTTACCTTCCTACATATTCGCCTGAATTGAATTTAATCGAAATCTTATGGCGATTTATCAAGTATGAATGGATAGAATTTAGTGCATACAAAAGTTTTCAACATTTAGTCGAATATGTTGAGAATGTCATTAAAAATCCTGCTGAAGCGAGAAGGGAAATCTGGTAGAACGGTACGAAATACCTGAGCAGTTTGTGCGAGAAAAGTTGAAAGGAGATAAGTCCACGGCCTTTTAAAATGGACCTCCACCAGAGCATCATTGTCGATGGCAGCATCTGGCCGGTGATACGCATCTTTCGCCTGTACTCGGCGGTGAAATTCCCGCTTGGCGCCTCGAAGGACCGGGCGTCTTCCAGGAGGATCGATCGGTAGCCGTCTATTATCGCCATCACCGGAAGTTCAAAATCATCGCCGCGGGTTTCAGATAACGGATGGTATGCTTCCAGCCTGACCGCGAAGATGCTGCCGTTCGCGCCGGGAAGGGTACCGAGCCTTGAGGACAGCCTTTTAAGGAAAGTTTCATACTTCCAGTACAGACCCTCCATCTGGCCGGCCCCGCCGTTGGCGGGATTAACATATCTCAATAATCCGGAAACACTCCCGATATCGGGATTGGAAAGCGGTTCCGTAATTTTCCTGAGCGCCTCCGGTTCCCAGTGCGCATTTGCATCGGTGAAAGCCAGAATTTTGATATTCGGCCTGTTCTCTTTCAGCCATTCGACCCCTTTTCCCAGGATGGCGCTTTTACCCGAGTTAACCTTGAAATCCAGGACCTGGATATTTTCATCGGGATGAAGTCTGGCGAATTTTGACGCAAGTTCGGCGGTGGCGTCGACGGACCCGTCATTAAGCACAACGATCTGGAATTTATCTTTCGGGTAATCCAGTTCGATTGCATTTGCAAGTTTTTTCTCAATCTCATTTTCTTCATTGAAACAAGCGATCATCAACACGACGGGAGGAAGGCCGGAATCCGACTCATAGCCGGGGATCACATTGTTTTTACCGGAAACCAGAGCGAGGGCGGCGAGAATGAGAGGGTATATGAAATACACGTAAAACCCAAGTGTGAAGGATATCCAGAACAGCCAGATTAGAAATGTTTCGATCATAAAATCTTATTGTATTATATCAAATCAATTTCTGAATTTCGTCCCGGAATCCGGAAGCGACTATTTTCCAGGAATATTTTCTCTCGGCAACAGCCCGCGCGTTTCGCCCGAGTACCTGTCTTAATTCAGCGTTCCCAAGCACATCGAGGATTCCATCGGCAAAGGATCCCGCATCGTCGCGGATCAAAATATCCTCACCATCGAGATATTCAATTCCCTCCGCTCCAAGTGAAGTTGAAACAACCGCCTTGCCGAGCGCGAACGCTTCGAGGATCTTTAACCTCATACCGCTGCCGATCCATAACGGGACCACGCAGCAGCTCGCACGGTTGATATATTCCGTAACCGAATCGACATAACCGGTAGCTTCCACCGTATCCGATGCCAGCTTAGCAAGGTATGGCGGCGGTTTTTTCCCCACAAGTGTGAAATGAGCTGCCGGGAATTTCTCAATGACCTTTGGCCATACTTCGTTAATCAGCCAGGTTGCGCCGTCCACATTCGGCTGCCAGTCGAACGATCCGACAAACACAACCTCACCCTCAACCGGATTAATTTTCGACGGTCGAAGCTCATCAACATCGACACCTGCCGTTACGGTAATAAAATTCGCCGCCTTTTTACTCATCTCCTCGAAAGCTTTACGATCCATATCGCTTATTGCGGCGACAAGGTCGAATTCAGAAAATACGTTCGATTCGTACGTTTTCATCTTCACCGCTTCGTTCCCCGCGAACGCCTTAATCATTGGATTATCTACCCTTTCGGCGTATTTCTTCACGATAGTCGATTCGACATTCGGGGTTCTTAGAACAAGTGGCGGAACAGAAATTTTCTTTTTCAGTACCGCAGATTTTACATCCAGCGCGAGTTGAGCCAGGTGAAGGTGGTCGACAATAACACAGTCATACGGAGGTTCCGATTCAAATAACTCAACGAGGCGGTCGACAGCAATTTTTGAGTGGTATTTTCTGAACTTGAACGGCACATTGTCTGCGAGGCTCGCGAATAACCTCGATGGGAGTTTCCCCGGATTACCGGGAAGGAAAAAATTCGAGGTGATCAGGCCGGAGAACTCATCGGGAATTGCAGGGGGTTCATCCCCATGGTAGATGGTCCCCGATGTAATATCGTGGCCCTGGGCATGGAACTCCCGCATCATGTAATACGGGTCCTGTTTGCCTCCTGTGTCAGGCGGGTATGGCAGTACCGGTAGAAGCCAGAGTAGTCTCATAGTTGCTGTTGTTCCATCTGAATCTGTTTTCTTAATTTCCTGGCAGCAATTACCACCGCTCCTCCAAGCCCGAGGTAAAACCATGTACTCGGCCAGAAGAAACTGTTGATCACGTGGAAATATAACATTTCGACAAGTACCAGGTAAAACATCATTCTCGCGATAAGCATGAGGGTTTCATATTCAGAGCTGTTTACATCATTTTCAGCGAGTTTAAGCGGTCGCTTGAAAATATTCCTTAACGCCCGCAGACTTGAAAGTGCGACCCCGAGAAGTGCAATGAATCCGATTATACCCGTTTCTGAAAGGGTATTCACAAGGGTATTTGCCGACCAGCCTTTCGGGTTGATATTACCATAAGCAGCAGAAATCAGGGTGTGCGATCCCAGTCCCACACCAATAAACAGGTTTTCAAACCAGACCTGGATAGACACCCTGGCGGTTTCAATCCGGAAAATCAGACTCTCTCCCAGTACTAAATAAGTTGGATCGCCAAGCACAGCGAAATTGTATAGACCTACGAGCCTTCCAGTCATTTCCCTTACAATCGGAAAGCCGCTGACCGTTTCCATGTACGTGATCAATACGACTCCAATTCCAATAATAGTCAGGAAGGTTATACTGATCTTAAACCTCTGGACCGCCCTTTCTAAGAGGAACATGATCAGGATCAATTGAGCGAAGATGTAATACGATCCCATCGACTGGCTGACAATAAGTGCTACAGCCTGAATGAACAATACAGCTAAAAGTATCCACCTCC
>DAOVJF010000229.1 GCA_030673355.1 Planctomycetota bacterium
AACACAAATCCTGACGAACAGGGATACAAGGCACGACGGATAGCTGCGATGCAGAAGGCAATGGGTGTCCAGCGCGAGATGATGGAGGAAGGTCTGCTGTCTCTTAAGGAAGGGCGTGAGCCCGGTGTGGTGATTGTTGTCGATGGCAGCATCGCCGGAATCGAAGGCACCGCGAAATTGCCGGGTCTTATCGGATTGATTCCTGCCGACGCTGAAATGCTCGGCGAGGGAAGCACCGTGCTCAACTGTCCTTTCGGGGCCAGAAGCGCGCTCGATGATTCCGGCGGAATTCCCGCGTTTTACCTTAGGGTTCGCGACGCATCCGGAATGAACCCTGATTTCGGGTTGATTCGAGTCGAGCTTGGCCTGAATCCGGATGGAAACCCGCCGGATGAGGTCTGGGCATCGGATGTTTCAAGCCTGCTTCTGAAAGAGAGATTTCCGGTAGAGAGGGGAGCTAAAGGCTGGGATAAATCGATTTTCGCCCTGCTTAACGCAGGTAAATATATCGACACCTTGATACCCCCACCCGGGGTAGTAACCACGTACTTTGGAAGGAGCATCATCTGACCATGATCACAGAGGAAAATGCCAAATATTTAAACCTGCTGGATGGGGTTCTCGGACGCAGTGTCTCGACACCGCAATATCCGAATACAACCAGTGAATTTTATTTCTGGATCAGCAAGGAAGCTAAAAATGTCGAACTTGGTAATCTCGTCGCCGCACTTAGCCCCGATGGGAATGTAACTTTCGGGACAATTGTCTCCATGCACGCAGTGATGGATATGGAAAGCTTCCACACCGATTACATCAGCCACGATTTCGGTTCTCCGGAAGTCCAGCCTCCCACGGACATCAACGAAGTGATTGTCTGCAAGGTTGAGATTATCATCAATACCAGCAATAAGGTCAGGCCGGTAGAAAGGTCTGACGTATATTTCTCGACATCTGTCGGAATCGAGTTCGCACTGGGAATGGACCAGTACATGGGTGAGGACAAGGGTATACCTGTCGGGGTATTCGAGAACGGCGACGGTGAAATGACGCCGCTCCAGATTGATGAGAGCTTCCTGCTCGGACCTGAGGGCGCCCACCTTAATGTGTCCGGTATTTCAGGTCTCGCGACAAAAACTTCGGTCATTGAATTCTGCATTAAATCGATCTTTGAATACTGCTCCGAGCAGCGAGGTCGAAAAATCGCGATCGTGGTTTTCAACGTCAAGGGTAAAGACCTCCTTTACTTCGATAAACCCAATCCTTTTCTCTGGGAAGACACGCAACTTGCCATAAAATCCCGCCAGATGTACGACCAGATGCATATCGATCCTGAACCGTTCCACGATGTCAGGATTTTCGCGCCGTTTGACAGGAGGAATCCTGCCAGGGTTAAATCCATTCGTAAGGACGGTAAGGTGGAACCGTTCGTATGGGATATCGCTGAGATCCAGGATGATATTGAACAGCTCTTCGATAAATCGAGCTGGGATGACTCGATCGAGGCGGTATGGGTTGATATCCAGGCGGTTCTCGAGAAGCAGGATATCACCGACTACGACAGCCTGATGCAATGGCTGTCGGAAGAACGCAGGGCCACCTACGATCCGCGTCATACCAACTGGCACGGACATCCGAAACACATTTTCTATAAATGCGTCAAGAACCTGTCATCTCTCAAGGGATTCTACGACGGGCTTGTCGCGGTAGATGGAGTCAAACCGATTGATATACCGTTAGGCGAAATCAAGAACGGATCTATCTTCGTCATCGACCTCCAGCAGCTCAACGAACGCGGCCAGAGAATGGTTTTCAACAAAACCCTCAAGAAACTACAATCCCTCCTTGAGGAAAAACGTGAGGGTTCCGAATTCGATAACATTATCGTGTTCGTCGATGAGTTAAACAAGTTCGCGCCGAGAGTCCGTGAGGGCGGCAAGGAGCATATCCGCGCCGACCTGATCGATATCGCCTCGCGAGGCCGTTCACTCGGACTCACACTATTTGGGGTCGAGCAGTTCGCATCCGAAGTCGACAAGCAGATCGTCGACAACTCCGCGACAATCATGTATGGCCGTACGGGTTACGCCGAATTGAAAGACGAAATTTACGGATGGCTGTCGCCTGAGTTGAAAGCGAGGCTGGGCACGGTGCCACGTGGTACGATTTTGATGAAACACGCGAAATTCACCCAGGCTCTGTTTTTCAAGTTCCCGCTGCCGGCATGTATTCCGGGCGATCTATACATTCCTGCCGCCGACGAGGACATCACTAGATTCGCGGAAGAGGACGCCCTCAGCGCCCAGACCGCGTTCAGCCAGTCGGAAGGCCGCGAATTCGATTTTTAAAAAAAATAATACTGAATATAAAATCGATAACCGTCTCGAATGGGACGGTTTTTTTAGTGAAGAAGGACGATTAATGATTGATACTCTTAATAAAACTGGCTAAGTGGTTGCAGAAAAATTTATTTTCAGGTAGGACTCATATTTGAACTGTTAAATTCGACAATTCTTTGCCAGTCAATATTCCCATCGTCACAAAATTCATCGAGAAGCTCTTTGGTAAGTCGATTAGCAATAATCGCTTTTCTCTTGTTAAATTTGTCATTATGACTTTTTGCGCGATGTCCAACTGGCTTAATGATATCTTTGTAAAGGTTTTCATTATCACTGATCAAATGCCAGAATGCTTGCCCCATCACCTGCATATAACTTTTAATAAAGGAGGTCCTTGATTTACCGTAACAGATTCCCAGGACGGGCTGTACATTAGCGGTATGTTTGGATTGCTTAAGCGTCCGCATTGCTTTTTCGAAATAATCGTTAAGTTTCTTCTTTTGTGAAGAATTACCCCAGTTGGGTCCAGATTTTATTGCTACGAGGTAATGAGTTCCCATATATTTAAACTCCAGGTCGATTCCTTCTGTTGCTGACTTCCATCCTCCACACGTTTCAGATGCAACGAAAATTGCTAAATCCTCTAGAAAATCACCAAAAATCTTCTCTTCTGAAGAAGACAGGTATGCTTCAAGAATCCCATTAATCAAATCTGAAGCAAGAACCACATTTTTTGCCCTGAATAGATAAGGATTTTTCCTTATCAAAATCCTTTTTAAATTGAGTTTCGATAAGGACTTGAGTTTTTCTTCATGGAAAGTAATTATTCTCTTATTGATATGGTTCTTAACATTTTCAAGGTTTAGTTTTCTCATTGCTTTTCTCCATTTCCAATAGCTTTATTAGCCATTTTACAAAACCTTTTATTTATGTCAATACCTATATATTTCCTACCCAGTGCTTGAGATACTACTGCAGATGTTCCACTCCCAGCGAATGGATCCAGAATAACATCTCCTTCCTCTGTGAACAGTTTAATAAACCATTCTGGTAATCCTGAGGGAAAAGCAGCACTGTGGTTTTTATTTCCACATTCAGTGGCGAGATGAAGGACATTGGTCGGGTAGACTAAATCCTTCCCAACCCAGTTCTCGATTTTCTTACCAAAGCCGCTTCCGACCCTGGATTCATCTCTTCTCCTATCCGTTTCGCTCAGATTCTTTAGCCGAGTTTGCGACCAGTCCCCTATTGGTACCTTTACCGCTTCCTGGTACATTTTAAATTTTTTACTCTTATTAAACTGCAAGCACCTTTCCCAAGCATCTCTAAACCTGTTTGGCCATTTCCCGGGATAACAGTTCTTTTTATGCCAGACAAACTCCTCTGTCCAGAGCCACCCGATCTTCCGCATTTCCAATACCAGTTCAATCACATAGGTATGCCGTTCCCCATTAACAGCCTTTTCTTTGATATTTAAAATAAATGTCCCATCAGGTTTGAGAACTCTTAAAAATTGGGTTGCTTTGGGTAAAAACCACCCGACATAGTTATTCGGGTGAATCCCCCCATAGGTTTTTCTCCTACTGTCGGCATAAGGAGGAGAAGTAACAATTAAGTCGATGCTGTTTTCCGGGAAACCCGAGAGGATCTCCTCACAGTCGCCGCAAAGGATTGAGTTTACCGGCAGGTTCTTAGGGCTGCTTTTAATTAGCTGCTTGTCAATACTGGCATTTTTCACTGAGGACACCCGCTTCTTCCTGCTATCTTTGTACAAAAGTTTAAGTTGGGTAGGATAGATTGATTCGTTCACGACGTTCTCCAAAAATTTAGTAACTGGTTTCTACAAGGAGAACGTCTCAGCACCCTAATTCCTGACATGATTATCCTATTTTTTTCATATTTTTTCAAACATATTTTCTGCTGGCCACATTTCACCCCTCAAATTAGTAATCTCAAACCACCAAAGCATGGGTGGATTGGGTTAAATGCAATAAAATATGAAAAATAATGAAATTCGGCGCATGGATGGTCGGCCCGGACTATACACAATGGGAACACCCATGATAAGTAAATTTCAGGGGAAAAAGGAGTTTTCCCAATAAATAGAATTAATAGTTGACATACCCTAAATATTTTCGTAATATTTTCAATTGCGCCTTTTCTGCGGCGCACAATTTTTGTGTGAGTGAATAAAGAATATGAAAGCTGTTGTTGAAATTGGAGGGAAGCAATATCTTGTGGAGCCGGGGACAATTTTCCTCGCGGATAAGCTTCCGAAAGAAAAAGGCGAATCCTATACATCGGATCGTGTGCTGATGATCCTCGATGGCGATGATGTCGTACTCGGGAAGCCTTACATAAAGGATGGAAAAGTCACTTTTTCAATCCTGGATCAAACCAAGCGCAAGAAGATCGTAGTTCAGAAATACCGCGCAAAAAAAGGCTACCTCCGTACTCGCGGCCACCGGCAGCACGTGACGCAGGTGCAGGTCGAACTGATCGAGGGTGGCGGCAAGCGCGATGAGCGTGTAATTGAGAAAAAAGCGAAAAAGAAAAAAGCCGCGCCAAAGGTAGAGTCCGAAAAGAAGGAAAAAGCTTCTGAACCCACAGCCAAAAAGAAAACAACTACGAAAAAAGAAACCACAAAGAAAACACCAGCCAAAAAGACAGCAACTAAAAAAACCACTACAAAAAAAACCACTACAAAAAAGACCACAACTAAAAAAAAGACAAAGAAGGAAGAATCTGAAGATTGAGGACGGTTTATGTATATCACCCGTCATGTGATATTATTTAAACAGGAGTAATTAACAATGGCACATAAAAAAGGACAGGGATCAAGTTCGAACGGAAGGGACTCAGTTGGCAAAAGGCTGGGTCTGAAAGCCGGGGACGGACAGGAAATAATCGCGGGAAGTATTATCGCGAGGCAGCGCGGTTACC
>DAOVJF010000001.1 GCA_030673355.1 Planctomycetota bacterium
GAGCAACGGATACACCCGATACACTCAGGTGCGCCGACATTCCTGTCGGCATCCATAAATAAAGGCCGACAGGAATGTCGGCGCACCTTTGGATCAATCGATTTGTTTATTGATTTTTATTTATATACCGCCGCCGAAGCAGGGATCGAAATCCGGCATTTCATCGTTCGTCATTCGTGTGAGATTCGCGCCATTAAACCACATGCGCCAGATGTCCATATTCTCGTTCTTCCGATCGGATGTGAACGCGATCCACTCGCCATTCCTGGATAACGACGGGAAAAGGTCCATCGCGGGATTTTCCGTAAGCCTTATGGTCGTTTCAACGTAATCCGTGTAAAGGATATCCATGTTCCCCGGTTCATACCGGTCGCTCTGCCAGACCATCCCGGGTTTGAGTTGAGGACCTGAAGCCGGGTATCCGTCGAATGCCGGATCCCATGTAAGGCGTTGTGGAAGGTTGGTTCCTGATTCCTGGCTTGTAGGGTCGATGTAGAAAATATCGACATTTCCGCCTCCGCCGCGATCCGAATGGAAGAAAAGCCCGGTTCCCATTGGTTCGGAACGGTCGTAATGCGGAGCGTCATCGGTGGCGAAATTGTAGGTTACCCTCAAGGGGATAGGCGGTGGAAAACTACTGACATTTTGTACGGTATAGATTTCGAACTGCCCGAACTCCGCGCCGCTGAAGGCAACCATGGTCCCGGTCGGCGAGAAATCAGGCATTCGATCATCGTAATTGTTCGAGGTCAACTGGTCCCAGTCGCCGGTGTTATCACCCATCGGTTCGACCGGAATATCACCGGCATATTGAATCTGCAACTTGTAAATTTCGAAGTCGGCTACCGCACCGATATCCTTGTTATAATTGGAGATGAAGACAATTTCAGTACCCGCGACATTGCAACTCACCTCCATCTCGTTCGACTCCCGATTGCCATCATGTGTCAGCCTGTATTTCTGGCCGGTCATGAAAAGATGGGTGTATATGTCAGAATCATTGCCATTTTGATAACTTGAGTAAACTACCTGCATGTGGTTTGTAGGATCGATGCTGCCCCCGCCTTCATCGACCTCTATCTCGACTCGCTGGTAAATTGTATCGAAAATCTCATCGTCGGGATCCCCGCTCCAGTCGGTGTCGACACTTTCGGCAACTATGATCGCATCGTAAATGCCTTTGAATTCCTCTTTCTCATTGTTAATATTAGCCCAGTACTTCCTGAGGGTATCACGCTCGTAAGCACTGAACTCCATTATGAAATCAATCTCATCCGGATCGAAAGGCGGGAATCCATCACCCGGAGGCCAGGCATTAACACCGGTTGTCGGCCACTCGTGCATCTGGATGAAATTATCGTTACTGTCGAAAAACAGGTCGGGGCAGTAAATGCTGACGTCGACGATATCCTCCTGCCAGTCGGCGACAATACATTCGACATAAACCGACGATATATCGCTTTCCACTGGAAGGTCATCCGACTGGTCCCAGCGTGAAATCTCATATGGGTCCTTACAATGATCCGGCCAGTTGACATCCACCATCAGGATGACAGCTCCACCGGCTGAACCTTCCGGCACATAAAGAATAAATTCTTCCTTGTCAGAATAGATTTCCGGGCCGGGTCCGTCGGGGTCACCGAGAAATATACGCTGCTTGTCTTCTTTTTCAAACGCGATAAACGGGTTGATCCACTGCTCTTCCTCGTCCCATTCCGGATCGGGATCGTATGCAGGGGAGTAACTGTCGGGATTCACAATCTCCCAGGCTTCTTCTGTTTCTATATCGTACGGCAATCCGGAAACAATAATTCTTAAATCATATGCATCGATTATGGTAGGATTAACCATCTCCATATCAATGTAGAACCACCGTAACGCCGGATCGACTCCGGTAATTTTCAAAGTCAGGCACTGGCTTCCCGGACAATTAGGGCTATTTAGGAAAGCTGTAATATTGAGATGGATTTCTGACGATCGATGTGGAACCACTTCAATTTCCAGGGTGTCCGGGTTGATATAGGCGGTTGCCAGCCCGATTGTAGTGCGGCCGGTGTCCAGGCTGATTTCTTCGTAATCGGCTGGTTCATGCACTGGGGGAGCAACCGTGCTCTTATCCCCCTTCGAGCAGGATATAAAACCTGCCGACAGGAAAATTGCCAGGATAAGTAAAGCAAAAATCGTAATTGATGAATAAAACCTGGTTTTTAAAATCATAAGGGAAATCCTCCCGACTCGGGACATAGAAATGCATGGTAAACAATTCCGGTCCGATCCGGATTACTATATCAATTTTACCATAGCGATGTCGCTCTAACAACAATAAATAAGGGAGCAGGGAAATAGATTGGGTCAAACGAATTGATATTACTCAGCATTTTTCCTGGCCAGCAGGATGTCAAGGACCGCGATATCACTCGGCTTAACGCCAGAAATCCGGGATGCCTGGCCGAGGGTTCGCGGACGGATTCTCTCCAGCTTATCTCTCGATTCATGGCTGATGGACTTGATACCGCCGTACTCAAATCCCACAGGAATCTTCACATTTTCCGCACGGGATATTCGTTTTACTTCGCTCTGCTGCCGGTTTAAGTACCCGGTGTATTTGATCTCGGATTCGACAGTCATCACAATGTCTTTTGAAAATTCCCCTTCGATCAGACCTTTGCGTAACAAATCTTCCAGTTTGACTCCCGGGACCTTCAGCCATTCTGCAAGGTTGCGGGATGGAGGGCCTGCAGCCTCCCGATCAAGAATCCGATCGGCCTTTGCCCTTGTATTCTCAAGAGATTCGGTCAATTCCGATATTTTCTTTTCACGGGTCTGATATTTCGACCATCGTTCGTCATCAACAAGTCCGATTTCCCGCCCGAGTGGCGTCAGGCGGCGATCGGCGTCATCAAATCGCAGGAGGAGCCGCCATTCGGCTCGTCCGGTGAGCATCCGGTACGGATCGGTTACACCCTTAACCGACAGATCGTCGGTCATTACGCCAAGGTACGCCTGGTCGCGTGTAAGAACAACCGGCTCCTCGTCCCTCAGGTATCGAACTGCATTTACACCGCATAATAGGCCAAGCCCGGCGGCTTCCTCGTATCCTGTCGTCCCGACGAGGTTTCCTGCCAAAAACAGGTTGGGGAATTTTTTCGATGCTCCCCAAACGTGCATCGTCTGTGGATCGATAAAGTCGTATTCTATCGCGTAACCGTAGCGGACGATTTTCGCGTTCTCCAGACCGGGGATGGAGCGGACATACTGGTCCTGGACATCGGCGGGAAGGCTGGTGGACAGGCCCTGGAGGTAAATTTCCCCGGATAGATCTCCGGTAGCGGCTTCGGGCTCCAGAAAAACCGGATGGCTTATTTTGTCGGGGAATTTCTGGTATTTATCCTCGATGCTCGGGCAGTACCTCGGACCTTCCCCTGTAATGTCACCCGAAAAAAGCGCCGCACGCTCGAGGTTCGCCATGATAATCTCACGGGTTTCAGGAACCGTATGGGTTATGTAACACGGCAGTTTCGGAAGATCGTTAGCTGGCAAATTAAGAAAACTGAAGCCGGGATGCATCGGGTCGGGCGGCTGTAGTTCGAGGTTTTTATAATCGATGGAATCCTTGTGAATACGGGGCACGGTGCCGGTTTTTAAGCGATCGAGTTCAATTCCAAGGTTTTTCAGGGAATCCGATAATTTTAACGAAGCGGCTTCACCTTCCCTGCCCGCCTGGATTCTTTCATCGCCGCGGTATATCATCCCACCGAGGAACGTACCGGTCGCGAGAATGACCGCCCTCGATTTGTATTCTTCACCATTGTCGAACTTTACACCCGTGATTGAATTTCCATCGGACGTAAGATCGGTAACGATCCCTTCGCGGATTGTAATATTCTCATTTTCATCAAGGATTGTTTCCCATTCTTTCTGGAAAAGGGATTTATCGCACTGTGCGCGAAGTGCCTGTACAGCGGGGCCTTTTTTTGTGTTGAGCCACCTGACATGAATGCTCGTTTTATCGGTGACAATTGCCTGCATGCCGCCGAGCGCGTCTATTTCGCGGGTAAGATGGCCTTTCGCGGGTCCGCCGATCGAAGGATTACACGGCATCCAGCCTATGCGGTCTTTCCTGACGGCGCATACAAGAACTTTCATGCCGAGTTTCGCAATAGCGTGGGCAGCTTCGCACCCGGCATGTCCACCGCCGATAACTATTATGTCGAAAGAGTTATCCATAAATAAAACTGCTGAGAAGGATAGTCTCAGCAGTGAAAGTAATCAAGAATGGCCTGGTTAATAAAACCATTATCAAAAATAAATCGTAATCTCCAATGGCTCATCGAGTTGACCGATATCCATTTCATCGTCCATGATCAGAATCTGTACATAGTGGGTTCCAATTGCAATCCAACTATGTGTTGTTTCACCCGGTTCCTCCCAAAAAAGCGAATCATTATTCCAGTCCCACAGGTATTGAACTATCTCTTCACCACCCTCATCGTTGTCGTAAGAGACCGTGGCGTCGAAATAGATAACTTCTCCAATTTTCGCTACAGTCGTACTGGCTTCAAGCAGAGCGGTAGGGGGATTGTAAACCTGGACCGTAACTTCGCAATCGAACAACTGGTAGGCGGTCAGATCCAGCCATGGTTTGTCAACCGGATCATTTTCATTATCTTCCACACTAACAAGGACCATGTAATATCCCGGTGGAACACCGAAGTCGTTATGGAGACCAACTTTCCATTGGCTGAAACCATCCCCGTCCTCGAACCATTCAGCAGTTTTCACTCCATTGAAAAATTCCGGACATTCTATAACCGGTTCGTGATGGGTCGTGCTGCCCTGCCAGTCATATACATCAATCGTAAGGAGAGTCATTCCCCATGCTCCCATAGGGTCACCTGTAACTTCGATTACCCATGGTTCCGGGCTGTTCGCATCGAGGTCGAAATCGGTCATTGGGTCCTCAACAGGATTATTTACCGGGGCATCCCAGTTTGCATCGACCGCATAACCGATGATTATTGGTCCGGCAGGTAGCTGAACAGTGTAAGTCCGGGTGTCGGATGAAGCCGCATTAAGTGCGTTGCGAGTGTTGGCGGGATCGTCCGACCAGTGTCGAATGTATCCGTTCAGTGTTCCATTCGGAGGATTTATGGAAGTGGTTTTGCCTTTCAAATACGCCTGAATTTCAGGTGCGGTGTCGAGAGTCGTAATGTTGTAAAGCGATGTGTACCCGTCGGCATTAAGAAGAACACCGTTACCGAGGTAAGGATCGGATGCGATCAGTCCTGACTCGGGATAAGTGTGTCCGGCGTCGAGCATGAAAATGCCCCTTACATCGAACACTGTAAAATTCGGATGGTCCAGCGGGTGTGTTATCTCGATGTCGATATCTATGACGCCGGGAGTAGGGACAGACGCTCCAACGATTTTAAAACAATCCGTACATGGACCATACTCAAGGAATTTCAGGATGTTCAAATGAATCTCCGCGTCGCGTAACGGTATAATTTCGATCTCGATATTCTCCGGATCGGTTGGGTCGAAATAAATCAGGTTGTACGTAAGTAGAAACCTGTTACCTGTTCGGGATGATTCCCCATTTGACCCGGATGTCAGATCGGAAGCATTATCCTTCCCAACACTGACAACAGGTGCCGAAGGCCCTCCACTCCCGGAGCAACCGTAAAGCAGGGCGATAATAATTATCGTGAAAAATCCAATTGTCAGTCTGCAATACATTTCACTGTTCCAAAGTGGCGGGTTATGTCACCACCATAAGCCGTCCGGCCGGAATTTCATCACGAACGACGCCCAGGTACTGGTGCTGCTGTGAATATCCGTGCCGGAGCCGGGATCGAAATCGATATCGCCGTCGAAAATCCCGGTTACATAAACTCCCGAAGTTCCGAATACAGCAATCCCCCTGCTAAAAACATAATCAATGGACCCTGAGTTGACACTCCCCCAGTTATGTCCCCACAGGTAATTTCCATCCTGGTCCAGACTTACAAGAATTCCATCCCAGGCACCAACAGCAGACCTGTTATCGGTGTCAGGCCCCGGATCCAGGTCTATTTCCTCCGCTATAATCCCGCTCATGAAAATATTATTTTCATCATCCGTTATAACGGCAGTACATAACATCTTATCGAAGGCGGATGCCTGCCAGGTGTCGGCCCACAGGAAATTCCCCTGCGAGTCAAACTTGCTGAGATATCCGGCATCACCCTCAAACATTTGGATACCAGTACCCGGATCAAGATCCTTGGTGCCCTCGAAACCGCCAATTACAAGCACATTATCCAGGCTATCCACAGTTACATAACTTCCACCCCAATGGTGCCATAACATGGTCCAGTATGGTAACTCGCAGAAGCCAATCGCTTCCCAGGTTTTAACCCAGGCAAACTCACCTGACCCGGTCCACTTCAGGAGATAGACATCACCATAGGTTCCGGATGATGTGTGTTCAACAACGCCAACGCCCGGATCGAAATCGACTGTACCCGTAAACCCACCGGTGACGTATATATCGCTGTTACTGTCTGTGGCTACACCGAATACAGTTTCACCGGACAGGGACCCGGTATTCATACTCCCCCATATCTGTACCCACTGGTAATCGCCATTTGCTGTAAATTTTGTGAGAAAAGCATCAAAACCCCCACCATTATATCCGTTGGAAAATTGGAAATCGGTCAATGGACCCGGATCGAAATCGCAGAGCCCACGGAAGATACCCACTACGTAAACTTCATCAAATTCATCCACTGCGACTCCGGTGCCTCTTTCCCACCAGTCGGGCATTCCGGACAACTCCCCTCCCCAGGTTCGGGCCCACTGGAAATCACCTCCGGAATTGTACTTAACCAGGAAAATATCCGACACCCCGTTACAGGTATGGATATCCTCCCCAGGACCAGGGTCGAAATCCTCCGTCACGGTAAAAACACCCGTTACGTAAATATTATCGCTACTGTCAATTGCTATTCCATCCCCTGCACATATGAAATCATGACCCTCCGGCCACGTAACGTCCCAGATCAAAACCCCAAGCGGACTAAATTTTCTCAGCACCGCCCTGTTATCAGTTTCGTGGTCGAAGCCGGTGACCAGGATATCCCCATTGCTGTCAGTAGCCACTTCGTTGTGCCATTGATCACTTTGATCGGTCAATGTCTGAACCCATCCCAGCTCCTCCGGTGAGAGAATTGTGATTTCAATCGACTCATCCAGAAGATCCCACGATCCCTCATCGTCCGTCACCCGAAGCTGGACCTGGTATGTGCCGCCCGCGTCCCATGAATGGCTTGTCACGGCAGTTTCCTCGACAAAATTCAGATCGCCGTCCCAGTCCCATTCATACATGACGATCGACTCATCTCCCTCATCGTTGTCATGGGAAGCGGAAGCATCGAAATCGATTAATTCACCAATACCGGTAATATTAATATTCGCAAAAGCTTCCGCGGTCGGGAGTTGATCCGGCTCGTAAACTGAGATTTCAATCGGAGCATCGAGGAGGTCGGTCGATCCTTCATCGTCGGTGACACGGAGCTGGACTTCGTAAAGTCCAGGCGTATCCCATGAATGGCTTGTTTCCGCGGTTTCCTCAATGAAGATCAAATCGCCGGTCCAGTCCCATTCGTACATGACAATAGATTCGCCGGCTTCGTCGTTGTCATGGGAGCCTGTCGCGTCGAAAAAGATTAATTCATCCATCGCGGTGGAAATATCACTCGACTCCGCTACGGCGGTAGGGAGTTCATCCGGCACGTTAATCGTGATTTCCAATGATTCGTCAAGGATGTCTGTCTCCCCTTCATCGTCGGTTACACGAAGCTGCACCTGGTAAATCCCCGGTGTCGCCCACGAATGGCTGGTCACCATAGTTTCCTCGACAAAATTCATATCACCGTTCCAGTCCCATTCAAATGTGACAATCGATTCACCAGCCTCGTCATTATCGTGTGAGCCGGTGGCGTCGAAATCTATCGGGACATCGGTTTCGCCGGTATACGTACTCGGAACAGCTTCCGCTGTCGGCGGCAGGTCGGAGCCTAGAATTGTAATTTCAATCTCTTCATCGAGAAGATCTGTGGAGCCTTCATCGTCGGTTACACGTAACTGCACAAAATAAGTTCCCGAGATGCCCCACGAATGGCTGGCCACAACCGGTCCCTCGACAAAATTCTCATCGCCGTCCCAGTCCCATTCGTATTTGACAATAGACTCGCCAGCCTCATCGTTGTCATGGGAAGTGGATGCATCGAATTCGATCGATTCACCGATATCTGCTGTATTCTTGTCAGCAAAAGCCTCTGCGGTCGGGAGTTCATCGATGAACGCTATAACTTCGATGTTAAACAACTGGTAAGCGGTCAGGTCGAGCCAGGGCTGTCCAACGGGGTCATTTTGCGTATCTTCCACACTCACAAGGCACATGTACTCACCAGGTCCGGCATAATTACTATTAGAAATGATCGCCTTCCAGATGCTGTAGCCATCACCGTCCCCGGCGTACATGGCGGTCTTTGTCCCGCCAAACAATTCAGGGCATTCAACCAGCGGGAAGAAGTAAGTTTGTTTTCCCTGCCAGTCATAAACATCGATTGTCAGGATTGTTTCGTCGCTGTCCCCGATCGGGTCGCCGCTGACATACATTTTCCATGGTTCCGGGCTGTTGGCATCCAGGCCGAAATCGGTCATAGGATTCACCACAGGATCAACAATCGGCATTGCCCAGTTCGCGTCGACCGCGTAACCGATCACAAAAGGACCCGTTGTGATTTTAAGAGAATATGTTTTAGTGTCGGATGCAGCCGCGTACAGGGCGTAACGGGTGTTAGCCGCGTCGTCCGACCAGTGCCTGATGTAACCGTTCAAAGTTCCATTCGGAGGATCGGGCGTGGTGATTTTCCCCTTGAAATAAGTCAGAAAATCCGGCGCCGCGCCGAGAGTTGTGATGTTGTAAAGTGCGGTATATCCATCGGCGTTCAAAAGAGCGCCATTTCCGAGTGAGACATCGGATGTTATCAGTCCCGCATCCGGAAATCCATGGCTGGCATCGAACATCATAATTCCACGCACATCGAAAATGGTGAAATCAGGACTTGGAAGAGGATGAGTAATTTGTATATCGACATCGAGCACACCCGGTTCGGGAATGTTAAATCCCATAATTTTGAAACAGTCCGTACATGGCGCCTGTTCAAGGAATTTCAGGATATTCAGATGCAATCCTGCATCGCGCAACGGTACATTTTCGATCTCGATATTTTCGGGATCGGTCGGATCGATGTAAACCAGGTTGTACGTCAGGACAAACCTGTTGCCGGTTCCCGAAGAATCACGGACGGTTTCACCGGTCAGATCGATTGATGAATCGGTTTCGCCGGGAATGACGGGTGACGATGTATCTTTACCACCGGAACACCCATAGAATAAAACCACAATAAGAAATGCGGTCAGACTTAAAGACCATTTAAATCTCATATCTGATCCTCCCTTTCGGAGTAAGAATTTTCACCAACTGCCATCGGACAGGAATTTCGTTAGAAATGATCCCCAACCGCTACTGCTGTGTATTTCTATTCCGGGTCCCGGATCGAAATCAACTTCGCCCATGAAAAATCCACAGGCGTATACGCTCGTTGTTCCATATGTCGCAACACCCCAGCTTTCGCAAAAATTATCTGACGAAGGAGTACTGCTACCCCAATTGTTCCCCCAAAGATAACCGCCGTCAGGGTCAAGTTTTACAAGGATCCCATCGCGGTAGCCGTTTGGAGATCGATAATCCGTATCAGGCCCCGGATCCAGATCAACTGATTCCGCTATTTCACCACCCATATATATGTTGCCCTCACTGTCTGCA
Source organism: Planctomycetota bacterium (assembly GCA_030673355.1). GTDB lineage: Bacteria > JAJVIF01 > JAJVIF01 > JAPKYR01 > JAPKYR01 > JAPKYR01. The sequence continues at coordinate 9,878 of DAOVJF010000001.1, forward strand.
GCAACAGAATAACACATCATTTGTATCAAACCAGAACATGGCCAGATATCAGCCCAAAGGAAATTACCACTGGAATCGAATTTACTTAAAAAACCGGCATCACCCTCGAAGAGCTGGACCTCAGGTCCCGGGTCAAGATCTTTCGTTCCCTCAAAGAAGCCGGTTACCAGCACGTAATCGGAAGGATCGACATATACGTAACTTCCCCCCCACATCTGGGCGGTACCCGGAAAATCACTGTATCCAACCGCCTCCCAGGTATTTACCCACTCGAAGTCACCCGCGGGACTAAATTTAAGAAGGTAAACATCACCCCATAATCCGTACGATGCAAATTCGACGACACCGACACCCGGATCGAAATCGACGGTGCCCAAAAAACCGCCAACCACATAAACGTCATTACTGCTGTCCGCAGCAACACCGAATGCAATATCACCGGTATCTTCCGCTGTATTTACGTCCCCCCACGTATGAGCCCACTGGTGATCGCCATCGGAATTGAATTTCGTGATATACGCGTCGAATCCACCGGCTTCATATCCGCTTGAAGTATGTTCATCGACTCCGGTTCCCGGATCAAAATCGCATAGACCACGGAATAAGCCAACCGCGTATATATCATCAAATTCATCAATCGCGACTCCGTGCCCTTTCTCCCACCAGTATGATCCACTGTTTAATTCGCCACCCCAGGTCCTCGCCCACTGGAATTCACCATCCTGGCTGTACTTGACGAGATAGATATCTGTACCACCATTTAATATATGAATATCCTCACCAGGTCCGGGATCGAAATCACCTTCTCCAGAATAAAATCCTACAACATATACATTACTCGCATTGTCAATCGCGATTCCATCACCAACAGCCAAATTTGGACCTTCCGGCCAATTTACCGACCAGATAAGATCTCCATTAGTATTAAGTTTCCTGAGAACTGACCCGCTGTTAACATCTTCACCCCATCCTGTCACATATACATTCCCATCGATGTCTGTAACAACTTCGGTATTCCAGATAGTCCAGGTCCGGACCCATCCCTCCTCTGTCGAAGCGAGGATTTCGATTTCAATTGGTTCATCCAGTAAATCCCATGAGCCTTCGTTATCCGTAACCCTGAGCTGTACCTGATAAATCCCGGGCGTGTCCCATGAGTGGTTGGTGACCGCTGGTCCCTCGATAAAATTCTCATCGCCATTCCAGTCCCATTCGTACATAACAATCGACTCACCATCCTCATCGTTGTCATGGGAACCTGATGCATCGAAACCAATCAATTCGTCAACACCGGCTGAATACATATTTGCTTCCGCTACTGCAGTCGGAAGTTCATCGATAAACTCAGCCACTTCGATCATTATCATCTGGTAAGCCGTCAGGTCGAGCCATGGTTTGTTTACCGGATCATTTTCGATATCTTCCGCAATAATCAGCAGCGGATATTCGCCAGCTTCAGCGCCTTTTTCGTTTGGGATTGTCACTTCCCACTGGCTGGACCCAACATTAGTAACCATGAGTACTGAATCTTTAAAGCCGGAGAATAAACCCGGCGACTCCACACTCACCGCTGACAAAACCGGGGGGCCTTGCCAGTCATAGATATCAATATTCATTAACGTTTCACCACTCGCGCCAATCGAATCAGCATAAGCCTCGATCTTCCAGGGTTCCGGACTGTTGGCATCGGGACCGAAATCCGTCATAGGATTCCAAACGGGATCAACGAGGGGCATCGCCCAGTTTGCATCGACAGCGTATCCGATCACCAGGGGACCGGGAGGAAGCTTGAGCTGGTATGTTTTTGTATCGGCTGCGGCTGCATACAGGGCGTTACGGGTGTTCTTAGGATCATCCGACCAGTGCCGTATGTAACCATTCAGTGTTCCATTCGGTGGAGTGACAGAAGTAATTTTGCCTTTGATATATCCCTGAAATTCCGGTGCGGATCCAAGGGTGGTTATATTGTATAGCGATGTATACCCATCGGCATTCAGTAGAGCGCCATTCCCGAGTGTAGGATCCGATGTAATCAGGCCTGATTCAGGAAACTCAAGGCTGGCATCGAACATCATGATGCCCCGGACATCGAAGATTGTGAAATTGGGACTCGTGAGAGGATGGGTGATTTGAATATCGACAGCCAGAACATCCGGCTCCGGGACTGAAAAACCGACTATTTTGAAACAATCGAAACATGGCGACTGCTCAAGAAACTTCAGGATATTCAGGTGCATGGCTGTGTAGCGCAAAGGTGAAATTTCAAAAGTGATATCGTCCGGATCCGTTGGGTCGATGTAAATCGATGCATAGATCAATGGGATATGGCCATTCGTTTGAGTTTCGTGCGATTGGTCATCCTGTTGAAGTAAAATCAAACTACCCGATTCCGTTACTAACGGGGGTGCGGACGGTCCTCCCCCACCTGCGCATCCGCAGATGAATATCGCTGCAGGAAGCAGGTATAAACCGATTCTGCTTAAAGGGATCATTATTATACCTCCATTTATGGGTGAACAATTTGCTGTTACCAGTTCAAATTATACACTATAAAAATATAACATCAAATAAAACGAGGTGTCACTTTGTCCCTATTTCTTCACAGCTGTAATTGAATCAAGCCAGCCGATCATTTTCTTCTCAGTTTCCTTATCCTTGGAATACCGACGCACGAGGTTGTAGTAACGATTCTTGTAAACAGGCTGAAGGTCCTCCGGGAGGACACCGAGCAACCAGGAAAGCCCGTGTTCAAAAATGCCCAGGGAAGCCGGAATGTCGTCCTCTCGAGCATACTGTTCCGTCATGAAAATGTAATAAGCCTTGAATTCCTCGGTGAATCCGCCCGCATCAAATGTCGCTTCGTTTTTGATCCAATGTTCGAGGGGAGGAACGGAGTCCTTATCGATCTCAACCGATTCCTTAACAGAAAGCCTTTGGACCTTGTAGAAACTCGGGAACCCGTGTATTTCCTCATCCTTTGTCAGGACAAAACGGCCATCGGCGTGACCCGCCGCCATTGCATGGATGAAATCATCATCGATGTCATATGCTCCGCCCTTAGACAGAAGTTCAGTCAGGACCAGGTAGAACAGCTTCCAGTTCCTGAGATGTGCTCCACCGCCGGGATCGCGGTACACAAGGTAACCCTCATCGGTTTCACCCGGCTCGCCTCCCCCGACTTCCGCAACTTCAAGTTTCACAGGACCTGGGATTTCATCGATCCTCTTTCTCAGGATCATTATCGGGCCATGGCCAGTGAGGTAAAAACTTCCGGTACCCATGAGACGGCAGATCCCAACCGCAGCCCAGAGCCTGGCGTAATATTCAGTCCATTCGGCCCAGACCGGGAAATCACCCTTCTTTAAATAAACCGCGGCAAGATATTCTTTCAGGCTCTTCAGGAGATAGGAATCGGTCTCAAAAATGAAGGAACCATCGAGCCATTTTGATCGATAGAACCCCAGCCCGATCCTTAACTGGTCGCGCGATGTGTTTCTCAGGTTTTCGTCAAGAAAATAATAAACGTAACCCATCTGAGGTTTGATGCCGTCATAATAATTAATGAGATAATCTTGAAGTGGAATCATACTTACACCTGGTAATTGTTAGACTTCCCAAACGGATTGCTGGGAAGGTAATCGTACCATTGCAGGACAAGCCGGGCAATAAGGCGGGTTATGTTTGGACTCGATTAATGAAGATATCAACCCGATTCTTAAAGCCCACATTAATTACCATTGCAAAAAAACCCACCATGATCGATGGGGATTTCATAAAAATCAGACTATTATAACAGGTTGAAATTATTACCAGATCCAACTTACGTATTTTATTCCTTCAGGCGTCACGCGGTAATTACCGATGTCCGGATCGACCTTGTAAGGGTTGGACCTTATAAGCTCGAAGCAATCGATTTCACCGGATATCGAATTAACTTTAGCACGGTAAACACATCCGTTGGCGCATGTAAACCCGGAAATCTCCTCCTTGTTGTATCTTGGTTTTACGCTACGGCAACTGCAGCCCGGGGTTGGGCACTTATGGATAAGAAACATATCCCCCTTTCGGTTTCCTGCCCTTGAACCGGACTTCTGGGTCGCCCGGGATTTATCATGTGATTGGTTATACATCGCGAAGATCGTCCTTTCCATAAGAACAGGGAGTTTTTATAAGTCAAGTATCATCCCTTAGTGTTTCCGTCTGTTTGATTTAGTAATCTCGCATATCAGGCCTATGCTCCAATCGGCCTTTGTCTCCCACGATATATTTATATTAATAATTTACATTCAAGTTTGTATTTTTGAAACCACCAGATTGAGGCTAAATTCTGGGTACCAGTTTCGTCCTTTATTCTTCATAATTTCCGGATATAAATTTTGATTCGTTAATCCGGACCTCTTTGTCTCGGCCCCAAAAATTCTGCCTGGTTTGTATGGACAGGTTTCATGAGAACGTTGATCGATTTCGACCGGATCAATACCAGTCTACATACTTCTCTCCGACCGGGTTGAACTTCAAACCCCGTATGTAATCAGGGTCGGTAAAATGGGATTCATTAAATGAATCAAGCTGGTAATAAATTATTTCCTGTGTAAACGCGTTACGATGCACAGAGAGCATACAACCTTTATCGCATGAAAATCGGACAAGATAACCCTCTTCATAGGTTGTGTCAAACTTCCTGCCGCCGCAATTCGGTGTGGGGCATTTAGTCAAAGCAAATGGTTCAGGATTATCCGGGCTTGCGAGGTTGTCCGGACCTTGTTCCTGTTTCATGAATTCATCAAAACTAGGAGGTTGCACGGAAATAACCCTCCTTAAAATGTAAATCTCTATTAAATTAAAACCGATCCATCCTCGTTAAGGATTTGTTAAATCACCATCCTAAATATTCACCGGTTTCCTTCGCTTAAACTGTACCACCCCTGTAATTCCAGTCAAGGGGAAAAGGTAAAAAAAAATCAAGTATAAGTTAGTGTTTACTTATTTTGAGATGAATTTTCTAACCAGTATCTATGATCCAGCTTTCACCAGCCCCAGCCCCAGGAGGGGGATTGATCGTATGTATCATCATCGGTTACCTGTAAAAGTTCATCGGTCTGCCAGAAATATATAAAAAGCTCCGTATCGGATATATTTTCCGGTTGGGCTGAATAAACGAAAGACAATCCATCCGGGGAAAATGAAGGGTGATTTTCTCCTGACCCGGTATCGTAATGAAATATAATCTCCTCCGTGAAAGGATTGATAATATAAAGGTCTGTTTCATAATTGGGATGGTGATCCCTGCTTGATTCATATATAAGGAGATACTCGCCATCAACCGGGACCGGGCTCCAGGACGGGTGTACATCAATCCCGGGAGCCGCCATAATCTCGGTAAACTTACTTTCATCCATGTCGTAGAGCCATAATTCACTCGACGGAGGGTCCACAAATTCAAGCCCAAGTGTCATGGCGATAAAGCCGCCATTCGGGCTGACTGCCGGATTCCGTATTGTGTCTGGTGCTGTCGCGATTTTAGTGCGATTCGAACCATCATATTCCATCATGTACAGGTCGGGAGTGTTACCCCATTGCTCTCCGGAAGCGGTGATAATGTGAATTCCATCCGGATGGAAATCAGCGAAATCATCCACCTCATCGGTCGGGATTGCCCAGTTGCCGCCACCAAACTCATACACACGTACATTACTGTAACCAGGCGACGGACCGGCACAATGAAGGTGGTGAGTTCCCAGAGGGTTTATCCTTGGATCATGGAACAGGTAGCCCACACCGAAAAAATCAGTCAACTGGGTTTCTATCATTGTGTCCAGGTCGAGATGCCAGACATTGGATGCGCCCGGTTCGCCAGTTGAACTGGGGGGCCCAGGCGCGATATATACCAGATCACCCGTCATCTCAGGATTAATGGCTTCCAGTACAGGAATTGTTATCAATGTGTATGCGTGATTAATATCACCGAGCCAGAAGTCCTCTTCCTGGTCCTTAACTCTCAGTAATGCCGGGTAATCACCTATCGGCATACCGGATTCATTTATGATTTCGAACCTGATATACAAATCGGTTGGAGTTGTTATTTCGATTTCGGATGGGATCAGTTCCCCTGTCCATAAGTCCGGGCATTCAAGGGAAGCGGATTCAACGGTTTCAGCACCCTGGTAATCATACAGGCTGAATTCAATTTCCCCTGTACTGCCCGGGATTTCAGTTATGTTTTCAACAATACTGACACTCGTGATTACAGGCTCTAAAGCATTTGCCGATACCGGGAAGTCGGTCTCGATATCATGGGGAGGATTCACAGTCGGTAACTCCCAGCTCGCGTCGATAGCATATCCGAGCCTGATCTTCCCGGGTACAAGTTTGAAATCCAGGGTTCTTGTCAGGGCTTGTGTTGTCCCAAGGTGGTTCCTCGGTTCGACGCCATAGGATATGTATGGGTTTACAGTTCCCGTAAACTCCCCTTGAAAAGCCAGCTTGCCCTTGGAATATTCCAGGATTGGAAACGGTCCGGTACCCTCACCGAATTCAACCGTATTCCACAGCCGTGTATATCCATCTGATTCTATTATTGTAAAATCACCGCTGGCAATGTCCGGGATCATTGCGTCCATAGATGGGAAATACAGGCTTCCATCTGTGATAATTACTACCCGCACGTCAAATACCGTATAAGCGTCCAATCCGGGGAGAGGGTGGGTGATCCGAATCGAAGCTGTCAATATTTGTTCAACCTGATCCAGCACCAGCTCCACGACCTTGAAACAATCGGTGCACGGTGCTTCCTCAAGTAATTTCCGTATGTTCAAATGTATCGAATTCGATCTCCCGGGAACTATTTCCATACTGTCATGAGAATCCGGTATGTAAGCATCCCAGTACCCGATCAGAAAATGTCCCCCGGCACCTGAAGCTGGAGAGTCCCTGATATCCGATACAGGTGTTGATAAAGGCGAACCTCCACTGTGGCCACCCGAACATCCAACGGGGATAATTAAAATCCCAATTGTGACAATTATCGATATTATCCTTTCTGGTAAGCCGCATCGCATAGCTATTAAACCTCCATAGTGTCAAGTGTTAACCGAAAATTTCCAAACTAAATCATGATCCCCGGGGAAGAGCCGGGAAACCTGTTAATATTGTACTATATATTTCATCGTGTTACTAATAACCAGACGAAGGAAACACCGTTTGGGTTCAATAATATTGCGATTACCGGGCGACTGAGCTAATATCTCAGGGAAGGACATCCAAATATCTGGAGAAGAGGAGATATTTAAGTATGGATTTATACGACTCACCAATGGGAGAATTCGTGAAAGACATGCCCGAACCGGATAAGAGCGGCACCCCGGATGTACATGTGTTTGACCAGGCTGGCATTACCGCTGTAACCGCTGACAGGATCGAACTTAACAAGTCGGCGACATTGCTTACGGCGGGTGATGAGATCTCAATGAACGAATCCACTTCGGTGGTTACACTCGCCGATGAGGTCGAAGCAACCGGTTCTTCATTATTTCTTGTAGTTTCGAATAAAATCCAGGGCGAATACTCCGCTGTTTTCACCCCGGTAACCGCGATGATTTTCGGTGCTGCCATGGGGGTGGCGGTTTTCACGCTTAGCATGATATTCCGTCCATGGAGAAGGCGCTGAGGATCAGACTGGTATTCGATATAATAAAGATATTGAATTTTTAATACCGGGATCATTATTAAATTTTTACACTCTGGAGAATTTAAACCATGACAGATAATCAGGATACATCAGAGGTGTTCTATGAACCCCCGATCGAGACAGAAAAATCCGGATACACCGACCTGACTGACGGCGACACGGTAAATTTGCAGCACGATGCCAAGCAGGTGATCGAGGCTAACATTGTCAGGATGCAGCAGTCGGCGGCTTTCAGTGTGCTCGCGGACGATGTCGAGATAAATGAATCGGTCGGGTTCGTGGTCAGGGCCGATGAAATCCGCATTGACAACTCGGTAACATTCATACTGGCAGCGGGAGAAGTGAAGGGGAATGTTACAACGCTTTTCACGCCGGCGACCGCAATGATCCTGGGCGGGGCGATAATTCTGGGGATGTTACTTATCCGTCCACCGCGCCGGTGAGGATGACAGAGAGCTTTCTGAAGTTAAAAATAATCCGGATGGGTATCATAAAAATAAATACTTTCCTTATCCTGCTTGCGCTGGTATCCGGCCTTGCGATAACCGGCTGTGAATCCGAAAGTGAAATTGAATTCCCGCATAATCTAACTGTATCCATCGACGGCAGGGAAGGCCTCTGCATACCTACGGAAATTGACGTGGGACCGGGCGGAGGCGTTATAATTTCCGGGTTTTTCGGCGGTTATCCCGGGACCGATCCAAGTCCGGGGACTGAAGTGTGGATTGAGAATTCCACGTACGCAAGCCCGTTTGTAAATAAATACGATCGGCAGGGGAATCATAGATGGTCCCAATTCGCACTGGACGAAACAACCGAGTCGAACTGGCACAGCATCGATGTCGATAGCAACGGGAACCTTTATGTGGTTGGAAGCGAATTGAATCTTGAATTCATCGGACCCTCCCAAATTAATGGAACCGATCCAAGCCTCGGTATTGCAAGGCAGGCAATCCTGATTAAATACCATCCCGCGGGTAATGCCATTTTCAGACTCGGATGGGGACTTCGCGCTTACGGCTCGGGCGATTGTGCGGGCAACGATGTCCTGGTCGACAGGTCGGGCAATATTTATGTCACCGGCACTTACTATGGCAGGGCGGACTTCAATCCCAGGCAGGGAAGGCGTTTCAAGGACCCCCCGTCAAGAGGCCGCAATTGCTACCTCAGCAAACTTAACGGCAGCGGGCAGTTGCTATGGACCAGGACATGGGGCGGAATTTCCGATACCGATGCAGCCGTCGCTGTAGAAATTGATTTGGCAGGGAAGGTGTACGTGGTCGGTTACGCGGAAGAATTCGATAGCGGTTTGATAACCGATTCAGGCCGGGAGATTCTGCAGTCACAGGATATATGCGGTCCGGGCTCCTGGTTGATTCAGTTCACCAAACAGGGCAACTTTAACTGGGCACAAGTCTGGGGGGGACCCGGGGAGGAGGACAAAGTCAAACCGATTTCGCTTGCGGTATCGGAATTCGGCCAGATCCATGTCCTTGGGTGTTTCCAGGGAACTATGGAACTCCCTTCGCTTAGTGATGGCAATGAATTCGAATCCGGAAGCGAATGGGACGACTATCTTCTCGCGTTCGATACCATGGGGACGAAACTGTGGGTAAGGACGTGGAGCAGGGACAATTTTATCGATGGCTGGGGAATGACCCTGGACAGCCGTGGAAATGTGTACTGCCTGGGAAATTATAACGGCTCGGTTGATTTCGGCACGGCAGACGACGAGAAGCTGATTTCATCCGATAACGAAATCCACGGCTATCTCTGCAAGTTTAACCGGCAAGGTGATTTCGAGTGGGTTCGGGACTGGTCGAATCCGATCTATGCAATCACCGCCACACCGGATGATCTCGCGTTCATTACTGGAAGATGCAGGGCTCCCCTTCGAACCGGCGATGATGATGTGATCAACCCGACACAGTCTGTGGGTTTATCGGAAGCCTTCATAATACCGGTAATGCTGGAGGATTCGGAAGAGCGGGATGACTGAATACGCAATCCAGGGAACTGAATTATAGGACCCATTAAAACTAAAAATTACGGCGCCGGTCGGGTCTCGACCGGCGCCTTTGTTCTATGTCTAAGAACTCCTGGCTCAAAATTAATCTAAGAAATACACATCAGAGTCAGTTCGTTATATGAATAACCGGGTTCTCAGTATTCAAATACAGTTGCAATCGAAACGAATGACGAATCATAGCTGGTTACATGAATTTCCCAGTCACCATCATCGGTGTCGAGAAACTTAACTTCATGCCCTGGAAGTGCGGGTTCACCGGCAATCGGATCGCCGATTGATTCAAGGAAGGCACCGGTTTCGGCATTATAAAGAAGCACTTCACCGTTGATACTGCTGTCCCAGCCAATGTATGAGATCAGTACTGCAAGAGTCGGTGCGCCCGGATTGAGTTCGTAATCGTTGTTAGCAGGAAGAATCTCAATGTCGCGAGCTGAAACCTCCAGGTCATAATTATGGAACTGATCAATCGTGATGGTCATGACGTACGATACCATATCGTATCCAAGTCCGGCATCCGTATCCAGGACCCGGTAAACCTCGACCTGGTCCATCCAGCCGTCCGTCTCCAGAATATAGACCGTCGCGGTATCCAGAAGCCCCAGCTTATCGTGCTCGAACTGGCCTTCGATAACATCGATTCCGAGGATTTTGGCGTTATTCACTTTACCTGATCCAAAGCCGACAAATGCATCGAGATTTCCACGGAATTTAAGTTTATCCCATGTGTATGTACCGGGCATGGTGCCCATCAGCACAAGGTCGTTAACCTCATAGGATACGTCGGAAGTGAAAACTGCGTACTGGCCAAGCTCGAAGTCGTCGCAGACGTCGATCGGATGCGGCGTTGCATCGATCATTTGATCGTCGTAGTAACGGCTGTCCATCGGCATCGGGCCGGTGTACATCTTCGGAGTATTGTCGAGAACGGTCCAGATTTCAGCATAAGGGATGCTCGTGGTAGCTGTCGTGAACCAGTCCGACCAGTTGGAATTGGTGAAACTGAACGCGCCATCATCGGCGGCATCGATCCTGTCGATCGGGTATGCCAGGTACTCTGCATCCGGACCGGCAAGTGAATTTACCGTGGGTACGTAGTAGTTCCATGCGGTGTAGTAAGGCTCGTACTTGATAACGGCATCGCAGTTAAAGAGGTGATTTGAAGCCATTACAATGTGGCTGTCCCTTGGTCCGCCGGGATCGGCGATAACACCAAGGTCGAGGCTGCATCCATCGTGAGTGAGCGGATAATCGGTTCCGTGCCATGTGCCGGGCGTGGCAGTGTCGGCAATCACTTCGATGTCAACGAAGTCATAAAGATTGTCATTGGTTGCAAAGGAGTCTGAGATTATAAGGCATTTATAAATCCCGACAGGTGCTCCCATTGAATTGACAACGTTCGCTGTATAGTTATCCAGGCCGGCTGGTGAAAGTGAAGTCATACCGCCGGTGATCGGGGTCGTGTCGACTGATACGGCGACGATGTTGTTCTGGTGATCCAGGGATGTAACGGTGATTACGGCCGGGGTCGATGAGTTGATGGGATTAGAAACAGTCTGGTTTCTAATTTCATATGGGTCTTCACAGTTACTGGGGTATGAACACTCAATCAGAAGTGATGCAGGTGGAAACGGACCGGGCACAGGGGCCTGGAACCTGAGTTCCTCGGTTAAAGTGATTCCGCCGCCCCATGTTCGGGCAGGAACGGATGTGCCATAAGCGACAAACGGATTTACGACGCCGGGGCCGTATGGGTTGAACAGTTTCGTGTAATCATCAAGATTTAACATTTCCCATCCGCTGCCGGGAGGGGTGAGGAGGAGGGCCCGAAGATCGTAGATGTCATAAACCGTGGGGTTTTTCATCGACAGATCGAATATGAGCAATCCTGTTAGCGGATCCCAGGATGTAATAGAAAATATCGAATGGGGTCCGACGGCTACGGTGATGTTGTAATGCGTATCCGCACTACGATTTTCTACAAAGTCAACGGTCCCGGTTACAGGGTCTATTACCAGATCGAAAGCGGCAATGACCTGTGAACCCTCAATTAATTCTGCACCATGAGTGATCGGCTCAGAATTATCAATTGATGGTATTGCGGGATTGGATTCGGGGCTGCCGCATCCAAATGCGGTAAACAGCACGATTAATGAAATTAACGCTAAGAGGGGGGTTTTTTTGTTAGACATGGCGATTCTCCAGTTTTTCCAGTGTAGGATTTTGTACTGCCTCATGTAATGCAACCCCTGTGCCAATCAGGCCCCTCACCTGCTCCAAAGCCTGTAATCAAGCATTGATAAAGGGATAGAGGAATGTTTATAATTTCAGAAGTTTATCTTTGAATTAATATACTCTCCCACAAACCTCTTACAATGAGAGGAATTTACATTGATTTGATCCTGGAAATCAGGCGGGAATATGAGGATATATCAATTTGACCGATCCGGTTTTAGCTGTTAATGTCATTCCTGACCCGGAGGATAATATCTATGAAGGAAGGTAATAAATGGCTACATTAAAGATCATTGAACTCATGGGCTCGTCCCCGAACAGTTGGCAGGAAGCGGCTGGTAATGCGCTCACGGAAGCTACAAAAACTGTGAAGAACATCACCGGTCTCGAACTCCTGAACACGAATGCCAAGGTCAAGGACGGCAAAATCACCGAGTACCGTGCACAGGTCAAAATCGCGTTTGTTGTCGATGAAAATGAATAGAGAATTCGCCGACGATTCCAGATATTCAGCATTATTTTGCGTGGCGTGATAATTAGCATTATTTTGCGTGGCGTGATAATTAGCATTATTTTGCGTGGCGTCGTCAAGCTGAGTGAGACATGAGGATGGTCCAGGTTTAGATACTGTCCGGGTCGAGCGTGCTTGCCGACGATTCCAGGTATTCAGCATTATTTTGGGTGGCGTCGTCAAGCTGAGTGAGACATGAGGATGGTCCAGGTTTAGAAATTGTCCGGGTCGAACGTGCTTGCCGACGATGCAAGTAACTGCACGTTTTATGGAGGATATTCAATGCGTCTGAGCCGCTATCTCGTACCCACGTTAAAGGAAATCCCCGCCGAGGCGGAATCGCTTTCGCACCGCCTCATGCTTCGCGCGGGACTGATCCGGCAGCTCACCGCCGGGGCGTATTCCTACCTCCCGTTGGGTTGGCGGGTACTCAGAAAAATCGAGCAGATCGTCCGCGAGGAAATGGACTCGATCGGGTCGCAGGAATTGTATCTCCCCGCCCTGCAGCCACTCGATATCTGGAACGAAACCGGCCGCGCCGACGTGATGGATGAGATCATGTTCAAGTTTCAGGATCACAAGGGACGCTGGATGTGTCTCGGTCCGACACACGAGGAAGTGATCACCGAGCTTGCGCGCGCGTATGTGCACTCATATAAGGACCTCCCGCAGCAGTGGTACCAGATCCAGATAAAATTCCGCGATGAGGTCCGTCCACGGGGCGGCTTGATCCGTACGCGGCAGTTCACGATGAAGGACGCGTATTCACTTTCTACAAGCCAGGAAGACCTCGATGACTGGTACATGAAAAACCGGCAGGCGTATTCGAACATATTTACACGATCCGGACTACGTTACTTTATAGTAGGGGCGCATTCGGGTCCGATGGGCGGTTCGGGATCGGAGGAATTCATGATTCCTTCGGATTCCGGTGAAGACATGATAATTATCTGTGATGACTGCGGATACCTCGCAAACCTTGAAATCGCCATGAGTAAAATCAATCACCGTGGTAAACTCGACATTCCCATGGAGGATGTTGAAACCCCGGAGAAGCGTACGATCGAAGAGGTTGCGGGATTTCTCGGCGTGCCGGAATCCGAAACCATGAAGAGCGTCATTTATATGCTTCTTCCGGACGAGCAACCACTGCTTATATTGATCAGGGGAGACCTCGATGTTTCGGAAGCCAAGCTTGAGATGGCTTTAAAAGGACAGGAGTACCGCCCCGCGCATCCCGAGGAAATCAAGGAAATGAGCGGTGCGGAGCCGGGATTTATCGGACCTGTCGGGCTGAAAAGAGACGATATCCGGGTCATTATCGATGATTCCATACCTGACGGGGTTCCTTTCATCGGCGGTGCGAATAAAGATAATTTCCACACGAAAGGCGTCACCCGTGGACGGGATTTCGATGGTGAATCGTTCGACCTGAGGGTAGCTCGCGAGGGGGATCAGTGCTCGCATTGCGACAGTGCGTTAAGGCATGAGAAAGCGATTGAGGTGGGCCACATTTTCAAACTCGGCACGAAATACTCCGACAGCATGGGCGCGATGTACCTCGATGAGAACAATATCGAGAAGCCAATCATCATGGGCTGCTACGGAATTGGAATCGAAAGGATCATGGCGGGCGCGATCGAAGTGAATTCGGATGAGAACGGCATTATCTGGCCGATGAGCATCGCTCCATATCAGGTGATCATCCTGCCGCTCGATAAACGTAACGAGGAAATCTGGGAGAAGGCGGAGGAAATTTACGGGAAGCTGTGGGACGCGGGGATTGAGACGTTGCTGGACGACCGTGACGCGTCGCCCGGATTCAAATTCAAGGACGCCGACCTGTTCGGAATCCCCATACAGATCATCCTTGGAAAACGCGCGCTTAAAAGCGGCAACGCCGAGGTGAAAGTGCGAAAAACCGGAGAGCGCACGGATGTGTCGCTGCAATCGCTTCTGAGCGATCCCGTTGGAAGTCTCCCATGGCTGAATGATCCAACACTAAGCGAACCGAAAGAATAACGGAATTAAAAAAAACGCACTGCCGTGCGGTTCTACTGGAAACTCATTTTTAATTTCAATCACTTAACCGTTATCTGCATTTTCTGGCGGAGGTTGAATACTGCACGGGAGTGTATCTGGCACACCCTCGATTCGGAGATTCCCAGCACCGCTCCGATTTCTTTCAGAGTAAGTTCTTCGTTGTAATAAAGGGCAATTATCCGGCTTTCTTTTTCAGGAAGCTCTTCAATCGCCATCGCCATGAATTCCAGAAGATTCTGCTTTTCAGCCTCATCGTATGGGTCGGGTATCTTAAGCGCGAGGTTCTCGCCGACGGTCGAGCCTGACCCGTCCTCGTCCTCGTAGAGCTCTTTCTCAAGGGATAAAATAAATGAATTGCTGCTTTTCCAGAGGTTATCGGAGATCTCTTCAACCGTGGAACCCATTACCTCGGCAAGATCGGCGACCGATGGGGTACGTCCGACCCGTTTCTGGAAATCTTCGGATGCCCTCTCAATTTCGGCTGCCCGTTTTCTCAATGGACGGGAGAGAAGGTCCTGCTTGCGGAGGTAGTCGATTACCGCGCCCCGGACACGGATCGAAGCATAGGTTTCGAATTTAACATTTTTAGAGGGGTCGAAATTATCGAGTGCATTGAGAAGCCCGATGATTCCCTGGTGTTCGAGGTCTTCACGGTCGATATGCGGTGGAAGGTTGATCGCGATCCGGCCGTAGATGTAACTGACGAGGTAGAGATAAGAAATCGATAGCTCTTCACGAGCCTCGAGATTTCCATCCTTGAGGAACTTTTTCCATAAACGCTCCAGCTTTAAGGCTCGAGCGAGGTTTCGTACGTCAGTTTCAAGTGGCATGATTAACCGGATTATTGATTAAACCGAGTCAAATCACATTAACGGGTTTGGTAATAAAAATCAATCATAATCTTAAAACACCACCGTAAGCAGGAGAATTATGCCCACAATCACGACCAAACCAATCAGGATTGGAAAGATACCCAGGATATCCGGAACTGCCTTTTCAGGCAGAGAGGTTTCACTTCTGACGGTCCTTTTTGTCCTGACAAGAATATCATTAAATGAGAGCACGTTAATATAAATCCCCTTGGCAACCTTCAACCGGACCTTACGCCTGTCACCGGTCAGCGGTGCGATATCAACCACCATTGCCCGGATCGGGCGCCAAAACCCAAGTTTATAAGCACCGATCAGGCGACCGATCGTAACCGCCACATCACTTCGGTCAAGGATCTCGACATAAGCCTTTTCACCGACTTCAATCTCCTTCACAAGCGACCCTTCAACGGGATCGATTACGAACCGTCCTACCAGGTACACCTGCAATCCAGTACTGTCGGTTGATTCTCCCTTGCTGTCCTTCTTGTCGACCGATTCGATCTCCAGGCCAAACCTGCCGCTGTTGACCTGGAAGTCGCTCTCCGATATGAATTCGTAACTGAGTTCCACATTGGCCCGGTCGACAATAATCTCTCCAATGATTGCCTCCAGCAGTTGAGTTAGGATTGGAGCAACCTGGTTGTAAGTGCCGTCTGATTCATTCTCTGAAATAATCTGGACCTCTGGCTCGTCCCATAAATCGAAAAGATACTGGAGGGCTGTACCATTCAATTTTTTTGAAATCCCGGTCCTTAGTTTCTGTGAATCATAAACTTTAAAACCGGCAGAATGTTCATTGAAGTATTGTCTGATTTCATCAAAAAAGTCTACGGATGGCAGGCTGAGTGGAATGCTCGAGATAAATTCCAGGTCTGTCTCAAAAATCACCCGAAAAAGGATGAAATCACTTCTGCCCTTTTCGGTCAGGATAAAAATAAGCCCCGCGTTAGTTCTCCTGCCTGAGATGAACCTGGCCTTGATTGCCAGGTACCGGGGCATTAATTCAAGGATTATTTTACGTGCTCCATCGATCTCGCCATTCGCTTCATCCACTGCCAGGCGAACGATATCCTCTTTCACGTTAAATTCCTTAACCAGTGATGTAACAATTCCTTCTTCCATGACTAACTACTCCAAATTACCCGGTCGATTCCACAGCCTCTTCCAGCGGTGTTTCCTCTAACTCAGCCACAGCCTGTTCCATTGCCAGTTCTTCCATGATTTTCCGTTCCATCGCTTTTCGAGCAAGTTCACGCTGGGCAGCCTGGCGGACATATTTCTCAGTCAGGTTTCCAATCATCAGACCGCCACCTCCAAACACCAGACCACTGATCACTCCCATGACACAGGTCCACAGGAGATCGCTGTTCGAAAATACTCCAGCTAGGATAACCAGCATGAAAGAACTGGCTCCTGATATAATCCCAATTTTTCTTCCGATCTCAGTCAAATTCTTTGCATGCCCCATTCTTATTTGAATTGCATACAGGGTTTCGCAACCGAGAATGATATCTCGATCCGAACCCTCTTTACTCTAATTAGTATCGGGAACGGCAGGCAGCTATTGCCGTCATTCGTGACTATTTTAGGGCTTGGAAAGTATTTTCTTCGAACTTCGGGGATAAGGCATTTTCCCATTGATATACAATGATAAAGTCAGGTTAATCTCTGGAGAAAACCGGCATCTCCCCGTGATTTAATCAATTTCAAGTAGAATCGGTCTGAATGGTTTTTTTAATTATGAGACACGCTCTAATGCACGGGGCTATCAATTGTCCTTTGCAGGGATTGTCAGGATGAATTCCACTCCGCCGTCAGGATGGTTAGAGCCTGTGATATCGCCGCCATGATTTTTCGCGATCGAGTAACAGACGCTCAAACCGAGACCTGTTCCCTCGCCCGGCGCTTTCGTTGTAAAGAACGGGTCGAAAATCCTCCGAAGATATTCTTCCGGAATCCCAGGCCCC
>DAOVJF010000099.1 GCA_030673355.1 Planctomycetota bacterium
CCCCGACCGGAACAAATCGAAGAAACCCGGTTTTATCGTCGACATGGCTGACTACGAACCCGATCTCATCCATGTGACCGGCGATCATAATCTTTTTACGCTCTGCTGCCTTGCCTTTACCCTTTTTGAAACCGATTACGCTTCCCATTGTGTTCGTCCAGACTTTATTACATAGCGGCTTGAGTTCGGCCTGGACAATTTTTCTCGTCTCATCTTCGAAGCCCGAGGGCCCGAAGGATTCCGTCAGCTTTTTAAGGAGTCTGAGTGTCATGACTGTATCCTTTGTACAGATTGTTATCGATGCAGGGAAAAACGTACTTTACCGCTAATCGGCCGCCCAGTCCAGTAGTTAAGCGTCAGGAATCGAATGAAATATAAAAAAATCCCCCGGTATTGTCCCGGGGGAATTGTTATCTTTGAAAATGCTTTAACGGATCAATATGGATTCCGATTAAAACGGCTTGTTCCAGAATCCAACCCAGTCTACATAAAGCTCTGAACTTTCACAGCCGTCGAAACCTTCCTGCTTTAACCCGATTTTCCAGTCACCATCCCAGATATCTGAAGTATTCTGGATATCGTACTGCTTGAGTTCGGGTTCATCCGAGTCGCAGCCGTTACCCGTAATCGGTGGCAGTTCCACTTCAGCGCAATCGAATGTATCAAGGAATCTGAAGGAGACGTTATCAAGGCCGCTTGGGACGGCAGGATTAATATATGCCTGGAGGATTCCCAGGTATCCCAGGCCCGGGGCAACAGGCATTGTAACCTGATCACTCCAAACTGAAGACGATGAGGCGTGACCGAATTCTGTAAGCCTGAGATAATCATTGGCATCGTCGTGGCTCCAGGTATAAGAGCCAACCCCTTCGTAGCAATCGTCTTCAGTCCACATATCATCCGGATCACTGAAACCTGTGAACCAGATTCGTTCCCACATGCCTACCGGATCGTGCGGGATAGCGATTGTGAGTTCAGAACCATCGGTACACCCGAGGAAAACGAACAATGGAGCGGGAGCTTCGGATACGTACGCGGTGTAATCAATCTCGAAAGTATTTCCTATGATTGGATCACTCCAGGCTGGATCGCCAAGCTCTGGGGCAGTCGGGGAAGTCGTCACAGCCCATCGACTCTCGATGGCATCATCATCACAATCTTCCACCGTGAATGTATAGTGCAGGATATCAATGAAATTAAGTCCTTCATAACCACTGGTTATGCCGTCGGTGTAGAATGGACCTGAACCCTCATCGGCAACGACCGACAAAACCACAGGGGCAGTATTAATGTAGGTTACCGGCAGCGGGGTACTGGTAAGCGTAAACTCGCCATCGGAAATCCTGTGGAACAGGAACCAGGAACCAAAACCATAGTCTGACCAGAGTACGTCGAATGTGTTCCCGGTGAATGCTGTCCAGCCTTCTGTGGGAGCATCAGCAACATCGTTTACCGCCCACTCGCGGATCAACTCGGTTCCGTCACAGTCATAGACGAACCCGGCATCATAAGTTGAAAGAACATTGATGCAGTCGATTTCGGTGTCCCCGGTTAAATGTGAAGGTGGATTAGGTGCCGTATTATTGTAGGTAACATGCAGGCTTGCTGGATCGTAAACCGTTGTTATTCCGTCTGAAACACGCTGGAACAGGTAAATATCTCCCGGCTGGATTTCAGGGGCCGAATAGTCGACTATAAATGTAAGACCTGTAACTTCCTCCCAGCCGCTAATCGGGTATGCGTCGATAGTGTTCCAGCCCCATTCAAGGATCAATGTTTGATCTTTATCACAGTCAACCCCAGGACCGGCATTATAAATGGCCGCAGTATCAGTACAATCGACTGTTTGAGGACCGCTTACCGGATTTAAAAATCCCGGTTCTGTATTAATAAACTGAACCAGTAGTGGAATGCTGAACTGCACATGTTCAGTGTCATCCGCTTTTTGAACCAGGTAATAATCATCACCGGTTGTATACAGCGTCCAGTTGATATAAATCGGGCTGGTCTCAAACAGTATCCATCCTGTGACAGGATCGAAGTTTGAGTCCTGGATCTGCCATGATCTTGTCAGCGGAGTATCCGGACAGGCTACAGGCACTTCTCCCATTTCATATGGTTCATTGATCGACTCGCAGTCGACAACCATTGCTCCAATCGGAGTTGGTGGAATGCCAAGGGGACCCGGGTGAACCTGTATCAGGAGAGGATCCGAGTATTCAACCTGCATATCGAGCGTTGCACGTTGATACAGGTAAAGATAGCCGATCCCTAAGGTTGCAGGGCTGGCAATGAACGATGTCCCGGAGAACTCAATCCAGCCAATCAATGGCGGGGTGGGTACAGTATTAATTGCCCATTCACGTATAATAATAACATCAGGGCATCCAGCCATATAATCACCGGCATCGTATGTTTCTGGCGGACCGTCACAATCAAAATCAGTGTTTCCTATAGGAGTATCCGGAGTCACAAGTGCCGGAGGACCCACGGTAATTTCGAGTGAGTCGCTGTACGTATAATCGTAACCATCAAACGCTCTCTGGAACATGTAATACGTTCCTTCTTCGAATTCGGACCAGTTGACTGTCCAAAGTTCATCGCTGAACCCGATCCATCCGACCGCGGGCGGCCAGTTTATTGTGGAGATTGCATAATCCCGTGAGAGAATTTGCCAGAAGTCGCAGTCGAACACAGGACCGCCGTTATACTGCTCATTATCATTCGAACAGCTCACCGTTGAATTTCCGACAGGAATGAAAAGGTCCTCCGGGGCTGTATTATGATAAACGATTTCCAGAGGATCGCTGATCGTTTCAAGTTCTCCATCGGAGACTTTCTGGAAGAGATAGTAACTTTGCTCGGGGACTACAGTGGTAAAATCAACAATTATCATCCCGCCTATAATCGCAGTCCATTCACCACCGACCTGGGATAACGGATCGGTAGACAGGTAGGAATGAGAGATCAAGTGATCGCCTGCATCACAATCATTATTCATCCCGCCATCGTAGTTTGCCGGTAAATCTTCACAGGTTACTTCGGCCAAGCCTTCGGGAATGGAAGGTTTATCAGGAGCGGAGTTGTTTTTAAAAATATGTAGTGAGTCCGATATAACCTCAATTTCCCCATCGAAGACTCTAATGAAAAGGTACCAGTCGCCATTTGGTATTATTGAGAAATCAATCATAAATGGACTTTCGAGATACGGTATCCACATACCGTCGATTTGGATTTCCGGATCGCTTGAGAGGTACCAGAAGAACATAAATTCCGTGCTGTCACAGTCAGACAGTTCGCTCAGTTCGTATTCCGCGTCTATCATCGTACAGTCGACACTGGTCGGTCCGGACGGGAGTCCTACAACCGGCGCAGCATTTTCCTTAACTATGGGAAAAGCAAAACTGGTCCTTTCATCATCACCGCTCTCAATTTTCTGGTAGAGGTAAAGCATACCTGTGGGGTAACTCGTCCAGTCCACCTCGAAAGTATCGCCGGTAAACTCAACCCATTGCTCGGGAAATCCGATCTGTTCTTCGGAAACCCCCCATGAACGCGTAATGATATCCTCGACATCACATTCGGATGACGGACCAGCATCATATTCCTGGATCGGGTCGGTGCATGTTACTACCTCCGGCCCGATCGGGACATCCGGTTGTAATGGTGGTATATTTGTTTTCGTGACCATTGTGGGAAGTGAATTTATGAAAATAACATCGTCATCACTCACCCTCTGGAAAAGGGCATAATCGCCGCTCACCACGGTTGAGAAGTCGATATAGAACATATCACCAGTGAAATCAACCCAGCCGGTTTCCGGGGGTATTTCAGGATTAAGAGAAAGGGCCCATTGCCTTGTTAAAACATCATTTTCGCAATCGAAAACTTCCCCGGCAATGTACTCTGCATTGTTCATACTACAATCCACGGCCATAGGACCGAAAGGCGGGAGTGGTTCCTCAGGCGGAGTATTGGCACGAATAACCTCCAGGGGGGCACTAACATTCTCAGAGTCATCAATTTCTACCATTTGCCAAAGATAGAATGTACCGCTTGGGTATTCGGACCAGTCAATGATAAAATATGGATCGACGGTTAATTGCCAGCCTGATGTGGGTTCTTCAGAAGTATCTGTCATTGCCCAGGACCTTGATAGCGGTCCAAATCCACCATCGCAGTCATCCCCTCCGGTGAGGTCGTACAAAGCTTCAGTTGAATTACAATTTACGAGGTCCGGTCCGTCCGGAGGATTGACCGGCTCCGAAGGAGTGTTCACTCGCTCGACCAAATAAAAGTCACTTACCTGGGGTTGCGGATTGTTTCCAATCACCTGTGCGGCGATCCACCAGGTACCGATATCGGTGTTATGCCAACTGTAAGTAATATAATTATCGGGTGATTTTTGCGACCAGCCTATCCCGAACGGGTCAAGCTCATCAGGTAGGTCACCGTAACCGCGTTTCCACCTGAAAGACGGCTCTGTGTCAGGCTCGCAGGATTCCACCGTAATTTCATATATGGCTTCAGTGGTGGTGCAATACACGTTATTAGTGAATTCATCTTCCGCAAAAATCGGGCTTAACTCGAACAGGCCCGGTTGCTTTTCAATTTCCAGCTTGCCGTCAACTTCGTCCACGCCATCTGTAATTCGGAACCAAAGCTCGTAGAAACCAGGTACATACAAATCGCCATCGGCCCAGTCTATGGTTGCCGTATTGTCTTCAGAATAAGGGCCGGTCAATTCAGGGATGGTTCCTTTTTCCACGAGTTCCCACTTGTACGAAATTGTATCCCCGGCGTTTGGATCGGATGCAACACAAGTGTAGATGGTTTCACCGTCGTTACAACTTACCAGTGTTTCTCCCTGGATCTCATCAATCTTGGGTGGTTCATTGGTTGGATCGCCGGGACTTACATTAACATATAGCTTCGTATAACCAGCAAGCCTTCCATCCTGGGGATAAGTTCCAAGTGGTCCGTATGTAGTTGGGTCCTCACTGTACACGGCAAGGAAGATTTCATTCTGACCGGTGAAAAGTGGATGTAGATCCTCCACCAGTATTTGCAGGGTTGTTGAATTGTGACCGGCTGAAACTTCTGTCCCCGCAAGCGCCATTGCATCAAGGTTTATCCCGGTAACCGTGAATAATCCATCAGGACTGCCCAGTCCGATTGAATTTATCTCGTTAAAAACACCGGTACCGCCCAGTACCTCCATTCCCTGCCAGTCGTATATTGTCAGGTTTAAGATCAGGTCTCCACCCGAATCTCCGCTATCTACATTGAAGAATAAGGTGCTGCCCAGTGAGTCGGCAATAATGTAAATCGCTTCCGGTGCATTGGCATCCGGAGGATATTGCTTCGGATGAGGGTTCGGAATTGGGTTTCCATTGCCATCCTTTGCCGGAGCCCAGCGGGTTAATATCAGGTACTGGAATCTCAGGTCAAGGTTGCCGTCTGGCATTGGGAACTGAATAATATACTCACGACTCGCCTGCGAGCCTGGAAGCCAGGCACCCCTGGAGTCCTTTACACTTGACGTACCAAGATATTCATTCAGTTCGCTCTGGGGTCCCAGGTAGTACGAGAAGTACTTGTATGGATTTACCGATGCTGTCCATGCTTCACCCTTTTTGCCGTAGATCCCTTCGGTGTAACCGAATAACCCAGGGTCGGTAAACTCAACCGGATTCATCCATCTCGTATATCCATCGAAATTCAGGAGCTGAATATCATTCGGGCCACCGTAGGTCACGTCGGGATCTTCATTGAATAAATAACCTCCGTGCCCGATAAGAATCCCAAAAGTGTCAAAACACGTCAGCCCCGGAATATTAAATGGGTGCGTGATTTGGAATTCAACCGTTACCAGCCCATCCGACAATAACTTGGATGCGTCGATAATCTTAATTTGAAGGTTTGTGATATCTCCCTGGGGTGGTTGGAGAAGATCTGTCACGTTCAGAGCGATTTGAGCCCCTCTTATCGGAATGGCTTCAAACTCGCCTGTTGCGTTATTAAAGGAGATATCATAGTAACCCAGCATGTTTGAGGTCGTGATTGATCCACCCTGGGGGGTATGGGATGGCCCCTGGTCGGGGGTTAAACCTGGGTCCCCATCACCGGATGTCAAGTCGAGACCGGGATCGGTTCCCGGATTCTCGGATGGAGGTGCCATCGGATTACTTCCACCTCCTGAACAAGAAATAATAAAAAGGACGATCAGGCAAAATAGCCCGGGTATCAACGATCGGGTATAGGAGTGCATAATAGGTTCCTTTCACCAGCCCAAATGTAATTTATTGTACTGGGATTCGTATTATTATAGTATGTTAAGTGTACAAGTTGCAACTCAAGTATCTCAATTCTGGCATACATCTGACATACAAAGGAGTATTTCGGCAATTCCAGAGAAATTTTCCTGGAATTTGCACTTTTTATGTCAGTTTTAGCGGTTCCCATACGTTAAGCCATTGGGTTTGTCATTATCGTCACGGTTACGGGCTTAGCCCCACGGAAAGGTAGCCGGTGATCAGGCAAATCCAGGGTGTCCTGGACGACCCGGCACCGTTCGGGGCACCTGCTTATATTTAGCCCTCGTCATCTTTTGATGCTGTTGTCCCACTTTTATTAACTTAATGCTTAAATTTCGGTTATTTTTAAATTAATTTTATTGATACCAAACTGCCCGGCATCGACACTTGCAGCCCAATCCCGCTTATAAAACTTAAATTCAGCCATATTTTGACTATTCTCCCATGATCGGCGAAAATAGAAAATATGCGAAGGCTTTTCCGGATAAGCACCTTATTATTTACAATACTTATTATTACATCTTCGCACGGCCTCAATGCCCAGGATGATTTGCAATCATCCTCGAGTAATCCTTCCGGAGATAAACCTGCCATCCTGGAGCAGTTGATAGAATTAATAAATCCGGACAGGATGCTCGAACATATCTTCAAACTGGCTGATGAATATGGTGTCCGTACTGCCGGTACCGTCAATGAACGACTCGCGGAAAATTATATCGCTGCCAGTCTGGAACGTTACGGCTATCTCGCTCACTCGTCTGATAATATTGTACTGGATAATAGCCTGATTTCCCATAATATATGGGCGGAATTACAGGGTAAATTTCCGAAAATTATCATAATCGGGGCACACATGGACAGCAAGCCACCATCCCCCGGTGCTAACGACAACGCATCCGGGGTCGCTGTCGTGCTCGAACTTGCCAAAATCCTTCACAACGCCACACCGCGGTTTACAATCAGATTTGTATTTTTCGGTGCGGAGGAAATTATCGATTCCAACGTCGACCATCATCACTACGGCTCGCGTTTCATGGCAACCGACCGGCATCTCATCGGGCGGATCCATGCCATGACCTCGATCGACATGGTCGGTTTCGGATCGGAATTATGGATCGATAACATGGGAGAGGCGGATGATTTCTGGCGCGGCAAAATTTTTAATATCGGGGACTCAATGGGCCTTCCCATGCATACAGGCGAACGTCGCGCGTGGAGTGACCATGAAGCGTTCGAATATGCCGGTGTGCCGTCCGCCTGGGTTCACTGGAGGTACGATCCCGAATATCACAGTGTAGGGGACACCCCGGACCGGATCGATCCCGAATTACTTGTCAGCACCACAGAGATGATGCTCAGGGCAATCATAGAAGCTGATTAAAAGGAATCCCGTTAATCATCTTCCATGGATCTCTGCTATGTCATTATTAATCTATCTGATTAACTGTTCAAAAATTTCTTCGAATTCTTCCGGCACCTTGGAGTACACAATTGTTTTTCGTTTAGACGTCTCTCCCTCATCCGGGAGATCTCCCGTGATATAAGGCAAAAGATTATCCTCGCCTTCAAGGCTGACTAAAGTGAATCCTATTTCATTAATTTCCAGCTCATCTTTCATCACAGTTTCTGACAGGCTCGTCCTGGGCAAAACAGCTTTTATTGCCGTAAGGTCATCTGAAAAAATA
>DAOVJF010000312.1 GCA_030673355.1 Planctomycetota bacterium
AATTGGCAATCTTTTTTGCTTTCATCACACTGGAGGATTGACTTCAAGTCTGTGCTGTGGCATTCTCCACTTCTTAAGCGGTTGTACCGTGTATTTTTTAGGTGTTTTAACAATCTACCAGATTGGAATTTAATCAATTAACACCCTAGGATTGGGAGACGCTGGTGGAAGAAGTTAAATCCGGTTTCACCAAACATTTATATCCTGTTATCGCCGGGCTTACGATAGTTACAGCAGCTTTCGCCCTGGCGGTATATGGGTCCGGTCTCGCTGTCGGTATCCTGGCCGGAGGGGCTTTCGCGATTATCAATACAACCCTGATTGGCAATCTTATCAGGGCTACCTTATCCGATGTCAGGATAACAAGGGATATTATCCTGATCTTCCTGCTTAAATTCCCCTTAATCTACGGCATCCTGATATTTTTGCTGTCCAGGCATCTGATCGACAAAGCAGGTTTTTTAATCGGTTTCACTATGCTGACTGTCGGCCTTCTCACGTCTCTTGCGGTAGATTATTATGTTAAAAATCGGAAGTTCGCCGGATCAGTAAGGGGGAACGAGAAGCTTTGATGTTCTTCCTCTGGCAACAGGGAGCGGAAATTGCTGAAGTAGCCGAGGCTGCGGAACAAGGTGCTGACCATGGAAGCGGGGCGCCGCATTTAATTAACGTTGTAGCCGTTCTGTTACAGAAATATGCCCCGGACTGGTCGGGTTGGGTCAATGTAATTTACTCCGGGATAATCATGGCCTTTGTTGTCCTGTTTTTCTGGACAACCGCCAGGAATCTAGATAAAAATCCCGGACGCAGGCAGAATTTCGTGGAGATGTTGTTTGGCTGGCTCGAAGGCTTTGTTACCGACCTTCTTGGCAGCAGGGGCAGGAAGTATATCCCCCTGGTTGGTTCACTTTTCATTTACATACTTTTTATGAACTTATTCGGACTGGTGCCGTATATTGGCCATTCCCCATCCGCAAACTTAAACATTACGTTATCCCTTGCACTTTTTGTTTTTATTACAGTGCAGTTACATGGGATGCGTGATCTGGGAATTGTCGGCTACCTTGCTCATTTTGCGGATCTTCCGACCCACCGCAGGCCGAACGTGATTGAAATTTGCCTGTCACCCTTGATGCTTGTTCTGCATTTAATTGGTGAACTGGCGAAGCCGATGAGCCTTTCACTCAGGCTCTTTGGAAATATCACCGGTGAAGATACCCTGATTGCTATCTTCGTTGTCCTGTTGATTTCCACTACTTATACCTGGTTCCTTCCTCTACACTTTTTCATGTATCCAATCGTTCTGTTGGGAAGTTTTATCCAGGCACTGGTATTCGCGTTACTGACGACAGTTTATCTAATGCAGATGAGCCCTCACGAGGAGCATTAACTCCCGTTATACGGGAAAAAATATACATCCCGGACGCAAGTCAAGGAGGAAATAAATAAATGGATCTTAGTTTATTTGGCCTGGCACTTCCATTAGCCCTGGGACTCGCCGCAATCGGAAGCGGCCTCGGCCTTGGAATGGCTGTCAAAGGCGCTATGGAAGCCATTGGACGGCAACCGGAGGCATCCGGTAAAATTCAGACAGCCATGATCATCGGCTGCGCACTCATTGAAGCCCTCACGATCTACGCACTGGTTACATTCTTCGTAGGCCAGGGACTTCTCCAGAGCGCGTTAGACGCTGCGGGTCATTAATTGAAAAAAGATAGGGAATACCCAGGTCCCGGGGGAATTCATGTCAACCTGTCGGAAGGTGAATACTTATGGATGCATTAGGCCTTGAAGCACGACAGATTATTACCAACTTTATTGGTTTTGGCCTGTTTCTATGGCTGATGAGCAAATTTGCCTGGAAACCGATACTCGATTTTATGGACAAACGCCGCGAGGAGATCGCGGGTAACTTCAAGAAAATCGAGCAGGAGAAAAGCGACCTCGATAAAATCCGGCAGGAGTACGATGGTAAGATCGCGGATATCGATACCGAGGCTACCCGTCGGGTTAACAAAGCCATCAAATCCGGCCAGGACGCTGCCAGGCATATCGAGGAGGAAGCACGCTCACGCGCGCAGACGATCATCGCCAAAGCCAGGCAGGATACAGTACGCATCACCGAGGAAGCACGACTCGGGTTAAAAGACTTCGTGATCGATATCGGAGTCGAATCCGGGAAGAAAGCCGCAATGGAAGTGCTCGATGAAACCTCGCACCGTAAACTTGTCGAGCGATTTGTTGAGGAGCTGACGCATGTTCGCTAATATCATAGCGGCCAGGTACGCCATGGCGGTCATGCAGAGCTGCCCCGATCTCGCCATGATCGAGCGGGTTGAGGATGAACTTGTGCTTCTCAGGGAAACATACGAGCGGCATCCTGAAATCCGTGCCTTTCTTATCAATCCAAAGTTGCCGCCACAGGTTAAGAAAAAGATCCTCAGGGATTCTCTTACCGACAAGTTCAGCGACCTCGTCCTGAGGCTACTCGATCTCTTGATCGACAAAAGGAGGCAGGATATCCTTCCCGAGATCGCTGACAGGTTCGATGTGCTCACCGACCAGGCAAGGGGAATCGAGCACGCGGATATAATTGTTGCGACACCGATTTCTCCCGATCTCGCTGAACTTTTGAAGGGTGCCATCCAGAAGTTCTCAGGTCGTCAGGTTGAAACCGAAATCAGGGTTGATGAATCGATTATTGGCGGTGTCCAGATTAAACTCGGCGACAAGGTGATCGATGGGAGCCTGAAAAGGCGGTTCGATGACTTAAGGAGGGCTATGCTCGCAGCCCGTCTTCCGGCCCTTGGCCTGATTACCGATAACGGCGGGGTTCCCGAGAATTAAATATCGAGGATGATACGTTGATGAGCGTTAGGTGGAATACAAATTTAAGAGAGACCTGTTAACATGAGAAATATAATTACATTTACAGGAATCATTGAATTCACGGGGTCATGCCATTTTTCTCCTGTGATAAACCTGACTTTACTATTGCATATCAAGGGAAAAATGCCTTGTCCCCGAAGTTCAAAAAAATTCTTTCAAGTAGAATTGGTCTAACATGAAAAATATAATCACATTTACAGGAATTATTACCATCAGCCTTTTAATTGGCGGTATCTCCCATGCCGATGAAAGGATCGACCTGATTAATGAAGGAAAAAAGCTGGTGACGGCACCCAGTCCCAGCTATATTCTCGAGTCATCATGGGAAACAGCCGATCCTTTCGGTGAATTCGACTCATCGCTTGGTGCTGCCGGCGCACTGAACAGGGCGCTCGGACTGGTGTTCCCGGGGCACGCTTCTCATTCACAAATCCAGATGCAGCAACGTATGGCACTGGAACCCGGTGATTCCTCATACAAGATGGCGCCATTCGCGCTTGAGGTCCTTGATGTTCTCCAGACCGACTGGGAGGAATCCCTTCCCGAGCCGGTCGAGCTTAAACCTTTCGACCTGCAGCCATCCGAAATACCGGAATTATTGACCGGCGATCCAAACATTTTAGCACTGAGGTACTTCGATGAGGAATATCTCGAGCGACTCCTCCAGAGGCTTTATTTCAAGCTGATACAGGGTCCTGTACTGCTTACGGTTCCCTACCAGGCGGACGCTCATAATGTCCCGGATGAATACAGGGACTGGAATAATTTCCGCTACGACAACAACACTGACACCATGGTATGGGATGATACGCGTTACGTCTGGGTCGACTGGGACCTTACGCAAACCGTGGTCCTGATGTACGAGGACGGGCGGATCGCATGCTATGATTCAGGCAGGAAGTACTACATCGACCACACCGCCGCGATTACGGCTGCCGGAGCCATGCTCGCACACCCTGATTATGATGAGCTTCCCGAGGGCACTTCCCTGAGTTTCGTTCTTGCCATGGTTGAATAATCGTTTGAATTATAAAGCCGGATACTGACTGAAATAGATTTACAGACAATCAGGCAATAAGAAATAAATACACCGATAATCGGAAGGATTGGATAGATTGTGACTCAATCACTCAAACCTGAAGAAGTAGCCAGTGTTATACAGGCTCAACTGAAAAGTTTTACCCAGCCTCTCAAACTCGAGAGCGAAGGAACGATCCTCCAGATCGGCGATGGTATCGCCCGGATCTATGGATTGCAGGAAGCGATGATGGGTGAGCTTCTCGAATTTCCACCGCTTCCAGGCGGGGAGGAGGCCTACGGAATTGTCCTCAACCTCGAGGAAGACAATGTCGCCGCGGCCCTGCTTTCAGCCAGCGGACATATCAAGGAGGGCGATTCGGTTAAGCGAACCGGAAGAATCGCCGAGGTCCCTGTTGGTAATGCCGTTCTGGGCAGGGTGGTAA
>DAOVJF010000217.1 GCA_030673355.1 Planctomycetota bacterium
AGATCAGGCTGACCGATCCGAACGCGCTTCATCCCGGAACAGTCATGCCGTCGTACGCGCATCTTTCCGATACCCGACGGGCGCAATTGATCGAATTCCTGGAGCGGTCGGCATTGATACCCGGCGGGCTGGAGGCAATTCGCGCAATGAATTCAATAGAAGCGGCGGTACCGGATGAGGTTGTGATTTCGATGTACAAGTATCTCGATTCGGAGACCGGATTAATAAACACACCGCTGGAGTCATCGCCCGAATTAATGATAGCCGCCAGTGGAATATACAATTCGAGATGTGCCGTTTGCCACGGAATTACGGGAAGGGGCGACGGCCCGTTCTATTCGCAGGGGAATCGGCCAGGCGCCGCGTCACCACTGGTACCTCCGAAGTCATACAGATCGGAGGATTTCAGGGACATAACAGATATAAAACTGTACTGGCGCATACAGGAAGGTGTCCCGGGTACCGGGATGCCATCCTGGGGTGGAACGCTGTCGGAAGACGCAATCTGGCTTCTGGTTAAGTATGTCAGGCTGTTAATACCGAACAGCGCATGGAGGCAAATAGAAGAAACAAGTCCAGCGGGCCCGGGCGGTGAAAGCGCGTCGGAAGAAGACGGTGGGATAGAAGAGGGTGAGGAGTCAAACCAATCGCCTGTAATATCCGACGAGTTGGAAACAGACTTATCGCCCGGGTCTCTGGATGAAATAATTGTCGAGGGGGGTATGTGATGATGGAAACGAACCATGAGCCGGATCATGATGATGATTTCTACGAACCTGTTGAATTCTACGATGCCGGGATACGCTGGGTGTCGGTCGAATCCGCGATTCTCCTTGGTGGGATGTTAATCGGGCTGATCGTCGCTGTCTGGCACCTTGCCTGACAGGTAAATTTTAGACATGAGAAAGATCGCGATATATTTTATTTTCATCGTAGTGGCTACCCTGTTCGCCCTGACAGTGCCTTCATGGCAGGTGAGCCTGGTAACCGACGGACGTTCAGCATCCAATCTCGCCCATCAGTTGTGGTCCGGTGAATCCGGGACACCAACGTCGCAGGTAAATATTATCCAGGGACGGAATATTTACCGGGGTGTATGCGCGGACTGTCACGGGTCGGGCCAAACGGAATTCGGCATCGGGTCCGGGTATCCCGCGGCTTCTGTCCGGTATTCGCCACGGGATATACACCAGATCATCACGTTCGGTGAGAAACAGGAAATTCCGGATAGCGTTGAGTATACCGGTCAGCCGTTTGATTTGAAGAGGGACCATCCGGCCTACCCGGCACAACTTACGGATACAGAGCGTTGGGCAGTTTCAATATACCTGATTTCAGCAACACTTGATCCATTGGATTTTGAAGTAGACATCGAGTGGTTGAACGAATGGCGGAAGCGGTTGCACCCAGAGGACCCCGGGCGATCGAGGGTTAATCTTTTCAGCCAGAATTGTTCGATATGCCATGGTCCGGCAGGATACGGAAACGGGCCGCTGGCACACGACCTTATCCCGTCACCATCAAGCTTGCGCGACACGGCCTGGCTTGTGAATCAGTCCGACTGGTATCTTTATTCTGTTATCCGTGAGGGGAGGTTTAATTATCCGGGAGTTGAAAATACAGGCTCCTGGCTTGAGACCGACAACGCATGGACCGGGATGCCGTCATGGGGTAAATATCTTTCAGACGGCCAGATGATCCGCCTTGTCAATCATATAAGGAGCTTCAGCTACGCACTCGAAGAAACCGAGAGTTCTGTCGAGGGTTACGAAGAAATCGTTCCCGACCTTAATCTATGGACCTGGTTCGAAATTTCGAGGGAACTTCCCGACGCCCCCGGGTCACCGCCCGGATGGCTGGAGGAATAAACGAATTCATGACGAAGGACGTAAACGAAATAGCAACCGGTGAACCCGAAAAGACCTCTTCAGGACCGGACAGGTTACCCACATGGATTGAAAGCCGTATTGAATCATGCGACCTTTTCGACGCCATGATCCCCCTTGAAAGGTTGAGATCCGGGCTTGGTGAGGGCGTGCAGGGAATCGACCTTGTCGGTAAAGCTCTCTGGATAACATTTGCTGTAGTTGTAATAACAGGAATCGTGTTACTGGCAGGTTATTCACCATCGACAGCAGGCGCATTTTCGTCGGTAGTTAATATTCAGAATGGCGGCGGTCTGGGCTGGCTTATGAGGGGGGCGCACAAGTACGGGACGGACCTCTTTGTTATCCTTGCGGTAATCCGGCTGGCGCGAATAGCGTTCAGGAGGAGTTATAAATCCGGTGGAGAAATCACGTGGATCGCAGCGATCGGTGTGCTCCTTGTGGGCATTATTTCAGGTGTGACAGGATATTTACTTGTCTGGAACCAGAGGATATTTACATCGGAGAGGCTTCTCGACAGGGGTGTATGGAACTTCGAGGATATTTACCCACTTGGAGGCCTGGGATTACGGGGATGGGTAGGGGACGTTCTGTTAGGTCCAGATGGGCTTAGCCAGGAAGTTCTGACAAGGGTTTTTGAAGTACACATTGGGTTGAGTCTGATAGTTATATTCCTGGTATTTTTCTGGCGAAATATGAAACGCAACCAGGTGCCTGTATATTCTCATTTTTCCTTAAAAATCCCCGTATCATTAATTTGGACCATACTTGGCGGTCTTCTGTTTCTCGCACTGGTTTTTCCGGTGCCGCTTGGCATCCCGTCCGATGGTGTGCTGAAACCGCATCCGATTTTCGCCGACTGGTATGCCCTGGCATTCTATGAATTTACTTCGATGTTCCAGCCTGGAATGAACGGGGTGATTCTCTCACTGGGCGTACTGCTAGCGATACTCCTGCCGTGGGTCGACAGGTCGGTGAAACAGGGTCCGAGACCGGCAGTAACCACACTTATCGTTGCCAGCCTGTTGACCTGGTTCATCCTGACAATAAAGGCCCTGGGATGGGAAATCACTTATCCTGAAGTGCTCATAACGCTCTCGGTAATCTGGTTCGTATCATTTGCCGTTGGCTACATCAGGGAATTTCGGGAGAGGAAACCAGAGATAGAAGCAGAAGACGGGGGGGACAATGAAAAGAATCAGGATTAAACCCCGTCGACCCTCCGCGTATGTCTCGGTCAGGAATTCTATCGGGAATATTATTGAAACCATTGATTATTTCTCATTGAAGTTTTTTGGTGTCGGGAGCAACCCGATGGCGTTAACAGGGGGGATTGTCATCGCGTTTTTAATGGTTAACGCTGTAACCGGTTTGCTGATGCTCCTGTTCTATACCCCGACACCCGAACTAGCCCTGGAATCCGTTCGTGCCCTTACGGTTGAAAATACACCGGGGTATTTACTCAGATCGGCGCACCGCGCATCGGCGGGTCTTTTGATACTTGGGCTTCTGATCCATATGGTCCGAGTCTGGGCGACATTGAGGTATTCCGGGGCAAGACGCCGGACATGGACGGCCGGGATAGTCGCGCTGCTCGTGCTGGGTTTGATCGGCTGGGCCGGTTATATCCTGCCATGGGATGAAAGGGCGATGGTGCTTCTTTCCTGGGGACGGGAAATCGCTTACGGGGTCGATCGCTGGCCGGTGCTTGGATGGTTTAATTTAGGTTCATTAATCAGTATGCCCGTATTCGCGGTATCAAATGAGGCTGAGCAGTTACAGAGAATTTTCACCCTCCATACCGGCGGCGCATTCGCACTCATGTTTGTACTTTTCTGGCATCTTAGAAGAGTTACCCCGCCTAAGATCGTGCTTCCCATGATGGGATGGTTCGGTCTCCTGATCCTCCTTCTGCTTGTAGGGGCGTCGGTCCCAATGGAGCATGAAGCACTTCGGCCGTTTAACCCGTTCGGACCGCCCGAAACGATCAAAGTTGATATCCTGGTAACATTTCCACTTATCTTCTATCCGGCGCTGAAAGGTCCTTTACTTGCCTTTTTGATATTCATAGTCATAGCTATTCTTCTGTACCTGCCGGGGCTTGAGCCGAAACGTCCCCCGACCGCTGTAGTTCGTGAGATCGCATGTACAGGTTGCAGGATCTGCTACGACGATTGTCCGTACGGCGCGATCGAGATGATTCCGGTACCCGATGCATCGCACCGACCGGGGATCATTGAAATCGCGACCGTGAAAGCATCCGATTGTAATTCATGCGGTATTTGCGTGGGAAGCTGCGAGTACACGGCAATCGAACTGCCGTCCCTGACAACCGATGAGATCCTGGATAAAATCGACCATATTACAGGTCCTCTACAAGAGAGATTGTAATGACTGATAAAAAGGAAATGCCCGACAACAATCCCGAGCAGTTCGGAACCGGGAGCTCTATCAGCCTTGCGGAATTTGAGCTCGGGAGCACAATTCTCCTGGATGAATACGTTCTGGATAAATCCTCCATGCTGGCTGAATTCGAAAGGGGGATGGAGACAATATTTATCGACCTGCTTGGGTCGAACGATGATGAATCGCCGGAACTGGATGAGGGCGAAGGAGATAATGAGAAGGAACCGATTCCGGAAGAGGTCGAAGACGAAAGTGTAGAGTCGGAAGATGAAGAACAGGTTGAGGATTCTGATGAGCCTGTCGATCAGGCGGAAATAGTTCCACTGGAGATTCCTCCCGAACCTGAACCTGTCGAACTTCCACCTGAACCGGTATTTGAACCTGTAAATCCTGTTATTGGATTTGTTTGCGAACATGCTCTCGATATTTCAAAACTTACCGGACCTGGTGGACGGATGAATGGCCGCCGGATGGTTTTCCTGCAGCGTGTACCCTGTTCCGGGATGGTGAAACCCGCATGGCTGGGGTATGCCCTGGAGAAGGGAGCATCGGGAGCATTCATAATTACGTGCAATCCCGGCGCTTGCCATCATCGAACGGGTGCGTCTATTACGGAGAAGCGTCTCAACAATCACCGGCAGCCGATGCTTTCAGACGATATCGATCGGAGGAGGGTACAATTATTCTTTGGTCATCCGTCCGGAAGGGAAGAGTTATTGAAAAAGCTGGATGAATTCCTCGCCGTATTAGGGAAAATCGATCATGTTGAAAGTACTACCGGAGATGAGGCTGAGGAGGTTGTGAAAACCGATACGGGTGAATGGTTGATGTAACTGTTTCGCGTATTAAGAATCTGGGTTGGTCTAGTTATGCGAGCACGATCCGTCGGTGCATCCGCATCCTGACGGAATGTTGCAGACTCCATCCGCGCACGAAAGATTGGATGTAGACCCTTTGGAGACATGGGGAGCGGGGATTGAAATCATCCGCTCTACTTTTTTACTCCCGCAATCGGGGCAGGGTGCTTTATCCCCCCGATGTGTTACAAGGTCTTCGAATTCATTCTTGCATTTATTGCATTTGAATTTATAAATCGGCATTTGATCATCTCTTGATGTTGAGAAATAATTTATCTGTACAGAACTTATACCATATTTTCC
>DAOVJF010000195.1 GCA_030673355.1 Planctomycetota bacterium
AAAAATAACATTAAAATCTGTTAC
Organism: Planctomycetota bacterium; assembly: GCA_030673355.1. Lineage (GTDB taxonomy): Bacteria > JAJVIF01 > JAJVIF01 > JAPKYR01 > JAPKYR01 > JAPKYR01. The sequence continues at coordinate 25 of DAOVJF010000195.1, forward strand.
TTTGCCTAGCTCGCTTCCGAGATCACTTTGGGGAAGAGATTCTACTTCTATCAGGTCCTCACCATCATATCTGTATACCTTAGATGGAAGATCTGAATAAAAAATATCACCATTTTGTGAATATTCCCCGATAAAAGAGATGCCTTCCGGAAAATAGCCTTCAGGAGAACAAAGCCATTGGCTGAATACAGATCCATCTAAATCATGCATGGCTCTCTTCGTAGTGAGTATCAATTTGCCGTCTCCGATATCAACATAGGTCTCACTAGTTGAACCACTGACAATAAAAGGGTTAGACCATTCATATTCACAGTGAGTTGCCAGACCGAACTTTTTTGCGTATCGTTCTAATTCATCGCCTTGTGAGTTCTTAATCGTCACCGTTTCTTCACGGTCTTCGAATCCAACGCTTTCATCAATATCATATTCATAGATTCTGACAACTTCTGCTGGCCTTGCATCTTCTGCTTTTTTGGCCTCTTCTTCAGCTTCTTCGGCTTCTGCCTCTTCTGCAGTTCCTGCCGGCTTGGGATTACAACTGATACAAGCCATGATTAGTAATAAAACCAAAAGGATGTTCAATAAACGGTTACGTGTCTTATTTGTTAACATTGCTGATCTCCTTTCTCTGTCGTCACTGGCAGATAACGTCCTGAGCGTTGTGTGTTTGCGAAGACTGTGAGTATTTCGGGTTTTTTAGACAGCATCAACATCATTCTTCACAGCGGTACTGCCGTCTCCAGGTTAAGGATCTCTGGATCTCTTTACCAGGTTCCATCATCAAGGAATTTAATAAGGTAAAAATCTTCACCACCGGCTGATAACCGAAACTCAGTCTCAATCGGATCAGGATCGAAATCACAGGTTCCTGAGAAATATCCACTGACAAAAACATTGCCATCCTGGTCGAAATCCACCCCGAATGCCCAGTCGCCTTCTTCATCATCACCGCCCCAGCCGTTGGCCCATTGCCATGCACCGGATGTGTCATATACGGTTACATATGAGTCTTCTGCCCCGTTTGAAGTATATTCCATGTGCCCCGGACCGGGATCGAAATCAACAGTATCGTTGAAAATCCCGGTTAACGAAACAAAACCTGAATCACTAACAGCTACATCAAAGGCCTGATCCGAGTTGGCCGCGCCAATTGTCTCAACCCATTCCAGAACTCCGTTCCAGTCGTATTTCACAAGGAACACGTCAAAGTTACCGTTCGACGTTTTGAATTCATTGTTCGGGCTGGGATCGAAATCCACGGTATTTCCGAATCTCCCGGCTGCGTATACATAACCGTCATCATCCGCGGCTATTCCATATCCGGCTTCGTAATTACTTGATGGATCGGACGAGATCGTATTCACCCACTGGTAATTCCCGGCCGAGCTGTAACTTACGACATAACAGTCCTGATCTCCATCCGCAGTACGGTTTTGTACGCCTGAATCTGGATCGAAATCGCAAGTTCCCGCAAACCTGCCGGTGGTGACCACGTTCCCGTAATCATCAGCCGTAACTGCATAAGCTCTGTCACTGTGCATCTGTAAAGATTCTACTCCTCCCCAAGTGTTTACCCACTGGAGCACACCGGACAGGTTAATGCATGACAGGAAACAATCCGAGTCACCACTTGCCGAACGGAATTCACCACCATCGAACGGGTCAAAGTCCGCCGTGCCCTCGAAATCTCCTGCTACGTAAATTAATGTATCTGTTACGCTCAGACCTTCCACTGTCTCGATCAGGGTGCCTCCCCACGATCTCGACCAGAGGTAATTTCCCGATGAATCCAGTTTAAGAAGAATTGCGTCCGAGTAACCATCAACTGTATGGTTATGAACTCCATCGCCCGGATCGAAATCAACGGTTTGGGCGAACCGGCCTACTGCATATACATGGTCCAAACCATCCACCGCTACGGCTTTGAATTGATTGTAAGTATTGGCCGAATAGAAAGTGTGAGCCCAGAGATATTGGCCGTTCGTATCGTATTTCGCGATGCAACAGCCGGTCTGCATATCCGATGTGGTTCCGGGACCGGGATCGAAATCGATATTCCACGATCCTGCACGTCCGACAAAATATACATTTCCCTGTGAGTCAGTGGCCGTGTCAAATGCTGTATCCCCTCCGGATCCGCCAATCGTGTTCACCCACGTGCTTTCAGTGATCGTAATCTCTAATGGGTTATCGAGTGTGTCGGTACCGCCTTCATCATCGGTAACGCGAAGCTGCACGTAATAAATGCCTGGACTGTCAAAATATTTTTGTGTCGATGGGGTTGACAGATCGTAAATTCCATCGTTGTCCCAGTCCCACTCCCAATTAGTGATTACCTCACCACTACAGTCATTATCGAACGATCCGGTCCCATCGAATTCGATCGCCTCCATGATAGAAGCCTCATTTTTATCTGCCTGGGCTACCGCTGTCGGCAATGCGTTACCAATCGTGATTTCCATGGGTTCCGCAAGATATCCGTACGTCCCATCATCGTCCTCGTCACGGTAGTTTACATAGTGCGTTCCCGTCGCGTCGAATGAGTGATTAAGATCGGAGCCCTGCTCATCGAAAGTGCCGTCGTTATCCCAGTCCCACCACCAATCCACGATGCCGCCGTCGTCCTGGTCATAAGAGCCGTCATCGAAGAAATGTATATCTTCACAAACCGTTTGCGGATTCGGATCGGCCTGCGCCACGGCGACTGGTGGCAGGTCGACAAACTCGTTCACAGTCAGTGTGACGACGTGGTAAGCGTCTATGTCCATAAAAACCGGGATATCCGATGAATGATCCTCGACCCAGACCAGGCATTTGTACTCACCTGCCACCGCGTTGAGTTCGTTATAAACCTGGGCCTTGAAAACCTCGTATCCAGGACCGTCCGAAAAATAAGGGGCACTTAAAAGGCCATTGAAAAGGCCCGGACACTCAAGCTCAGGATCGTCGTATGTGTTGTAACCCTCATAATCATAGACGGTGATTGTAACCTCGTCGTAATCATCGCCTGTGTCCGTTAAACCAATGCCCACGGGAGTGTCAAGCACCTCGATTTTCCATGGATCGGGGCAGTTGGCGCTCATTGGAAAATCCGTCATTGGATCGATTACCGGTATAGTCGTGGGCATGTCCCAGTTGAGATCGACCGCGTATCCGAATACAAATCCGCCTGAGGTCGGTAGTGCGACATGATAAGTCTGAGTGGTGGAATCCGCTGCGAATATGGCGTTCCGGGTGTTGGATGGATCATCGGTTGTGTGTCGTATGTAGCCATTAACCGACGCTGTGGGTGGAATCCCCTCAATTTTTCCTTGTATATAGGTCTGGAACTCAGGACCCTGGCCAACGGTTGTAATGTTATAAAGCCCTGTATAACCGTCGGCGTTCAGGAGTTCGCCGTCACCCTGGCTGCTGTCGGGAACGGTACAGTCGACTTCGGGAAAATGCATGCTGTTGTTCCACATGATGATTCCGCGCATGTCGAAAGCGGTGAAATTCTTGTGCGCCAGCGGGTGCGTAAGCGTGATATCGACATTAAGGGTTCCATCACCCGGATTTTCAATCCCGGTTAGCTGGAAGCAGTTTGTGCATGGCGCCTCTTCCATCCATTTCAAGGCGTTAAAATGGATATCCGCATTTCTCACCGGTACAATTTCGGTTTGATACACGCCCGAATCGCCAGGTGTGAAATAGACATGGAAATATCCAAGAAGGTAGTGATTCTCCCCCCCCTGGGCACTTATATCCGGTTCATCCGGACCTGTAAGCATTTCATCTGAAATCGCGAACTCGTCATCCGCACTACCCGGTACCGCCAGATTTCCATAGTCATGAGGACCACCCGGGCTATCTGAGCAGGACAGGGAAATTACCATCATGATTAAAAACACGCTTGAGGAAATTACATTGCGAAAATTCATGTCGCACCTCCAGGACTCGCTGAAACGGTTGCACATGCGTCTCCCCCTCAGCTTATTATACAAGTTCCCCAAAAAAATTCATCTTTATTAAGATTTAAAAAGTGTCATTTGGCACCAGAATTAATTTTTGATTTAACAGATAAATTAATAAATTGAATATATTAAAGATTTAATTTGTTTTTTTAAAAATCCAGTAGCTGAAACGATACTATATATATGGCTGCTCCAGTTCAGAAAAAATATTTCATCTTCCAGGAAGAACAGGAAATCATGATGGTCATTAATGTCCCTCCCGACCAGTTGGATGATAAACTCATCCAGGCCTTTTTGGATGAGGTCGAGTCACGGGGACTCGGAACCATTATCTTTCCTGATGTTGAAAGGCTTTTCCGGAACGCTAAACAGGGTGAGGTAATTCATATTGGCGGGATCAAGACCTCGGAAGAGCGGGAAGTTGAAGTGCTGGAAGAGGAAGCACCTCTGGACATCAAGGACATCCCCTTCGTGATTGAGGTCAGTGGTGATTCGAAAGAGGCATACCTGGTTCTTGAAAACATGTCCGACTCGATCTCTCGTAAACAAATCGATAAAAGCCTTGTCGATGCAGGCGTAGTTTACGGCATCAAGGAAGAACAGCTTGAATACATTGTCGAAAAGTGGCCCAAAATATTCAGGGAACTGATCGCGGAAGGTTCCGAACCGATCGATGGTGGGGATGCAACATTACAACTGACCAAGGATTTCAAGGAAAACCTTATCCCTGAGGAAACGGACGATGGTCAGGTTGACTTCAAGCAGCTGAATTTAATCATGCCGATCGATGCCGGTGAAATTCTTCAAACCAGGACTCCCCCGGTACAAGGGACGCCAGGTTATAATATTTTTGGCAAGGAAATTCTGGCAAATCCCGGAAAAGATAAAGCACTGGACAGGGGGGAAAATACCCAGATCAGTGAAGACGGTTTACAGCTAATCTCGACTAAAGCGGGTTTCCTGCAGGTTAATGACAGGGGCCAGATAGGTGTCCGTCCGGTATATACAGTACAGGATGATGTCGACTACTCGACCGGAAATATTAATTACAATAGCGATGTGCTTGTGCGGGGCGATGTAAGGGCCGGGTTTGAGGTTAAGTCCGGAGGGGATATTCGTATTCATGGAGCCGTGGAGGATGCATTTGTCGAAGCTAAGGGAGATGTATTTATTAACGGTGGTGTGCTTTCATCGGGAAAGGCACAGATCGAGGCTGGCGGCGATGTTCATGTAGGGTTCATTCAAAACGGTACCATTGAAGCAGGCGGGAGTATATTTATAAGGATAGAAGCCCTGGGATCCAGACTTGTCGCTAAAAAGGATATTGAGGTCCTTAAGAGGGAGGGACGGATTGTTGGTGGGGATATCGAAGTCGGTGGATGGGTGGTCGCACCGGTAATTGGCGCTGAACATTGCCCGATGCAGGTTATCAAATTCAATCTTCCCCGCCAGACCGTTGATAATCCGGATCAGGAGTCTGCAAAATACTGTTTCGTTTCAGCTAAGTCGCTGTATTCCCCCATCAGGGTAATGTTCGGTGCAATCATCGCGGGAATCAGCGCAGACGATACACCCGTCACGGTTTCCCTGAAAGACGATATAATAGAGATCGATAACACATTCGTGGACCCTGGTAAACTTAAGGCCCTTCGACGACAACGCAGCGAAGAGGGATAAACTGCCAGGCCTTAACCGGTAGTTCAGCACGGAATCCCATCGTTAGAGATTCGCTCGTCCTTATTATGATATTGGGAT
>DAOVJF010000495.1 GCA_030673355.1 Planctomycetota bacterium
GTTTCGCCCAGGTGAGCGTAGTTACGGACAAATCTTGGCTGGTAACCCGGAATCAGGTCCATTACATCGTGGAACACCAGAATCTGCCCATCGACGTCCTTCCCAGCTCCAATGCCAATTGTCGGGATTGAAAGTTCGCGTGTAATCACCCCGGCGACTTCCTGGGGCACACATTCGAGAACCAGTGCGAACGCGCCGGCTTCCTCCACACGTTTTGCTTCCTTAACCAGGTGCTCGGCGGCCTTCTGTTTTTTGGCCATGACTCGAAACCCGCCGATCGCGTTTATTGACTGGGGGAGAAGCCCAAGATGCCCGAGAACCGGCACTCCGCTCGTAACAAGGCGTTCAATCAGGCCGAGAAGACGTCCCGCGCCCTCGAACTTGACAGCTTCGCAACCGCCCTCCTTAACAAGCCGAAAGGCATTTTCCATCGCCTTGTTTTCATCGCACTGGAATGACCCGAATGGCATATCACCCACGAGAAACGCCCGGTTAAGACCCCTCGCGACCATCCGGGTGTGATAGATAACCTCATCCAATGTAACCGGCAGGGTGTTTGGGTGTCCCTGGACGACCATCCCAAGAGAATCCCCGACCAGGATACCGTCGATTCCGGCACGGTCGAGTAATACTGCAGTGGGGTAATCGTAGGCTGTCAGCCACACAGCCTTCTTCCCCTTTCTTTTCATCGTCCGAAATGTACGGACTGTAACTTTGCTTGTCGTCATCCTATTCTCCTTCAAAGGTAGAATGGACCTGGCCCCCCGGACTATGACATCGCGAAATTCGTACGAATAAAAAACTCCCGTACGATCGCGACGGGAAATCATACAGACATACGATGCCTGATAATTCAGCCGTCTCGGTCGCTAAGGATCCAAGCGGATGTCCATATCAATCTAACATTTTCCACTTAAATCGGCAAGTGTTTATCTACCATTAAATTTTCCTGAACACCTGTATTGCGTTTCCATATATTCAGATGCTTCAAATCCCGCGTATGTTGCATTAATTATTGATTATAATTTCGGCCATGATATCTACATCTGTATTATGGCGGGCAAAATTTTTGGTCTCACCATGCGCCGGCTTCCCTGAAACTCACCCGTTTTTATCTGATTAATATCTTCACATAATGCTTGACATCATTTACGCTGGTGTTATGATTTCTTTCCTTTAGGTGCTACCCGTTGGTGGAGGGTTCACCGGGGGATTATTTATGTGTTAAGGTAATGAGATAATGCTGTAATGTCCCTGTAAAACAGGCAGCTCCATACCGATATTAAAAGTACAGTCAAGTTGGAAAATAATTTTGTGGGGACAGACAATCCCCTTTAATGTTTCGGCTTTCAAGAATAGGTGCAATTATGAACTGGATTGACAGGATTAACCAGGTATTAAAAAAGCATCACGATGTCCTCTACAACCCGGATCGACGGACTATGATTCAAAGGGCAGTAGAGAATAAGGAGGCTGTAGTGTCCGAATCTGGTGCCCTGGCCACATGGACCCCGCCGGAATCCACGGGCCGGAGCCCGAGGGACACTGTCATCGTTAAGAGACCGGAATCCGAACACACGATCGACTGGGATTCCCCGAACGTTATTCCCATCACCGAGGAAACTTTCGACATGGCAATGCAGGACGCCCTGGAGATTCTTTCACAAAAAAATGCCCTCTATGTTACCGACCGATATCTCGGGGCCAATTCCAGCTATACCCTTCCTGTCAGAACCATTAGCAACAAGGCACTGACTGTTTTATTTACGGATAACATGTTCCGTCCCGTTCCTGAAGATATCGACAGGAGCGTTTTCGCCGGTAAACCCTTCACACTGGTTGTGGTCCCATACAATAAGCTTATCTGTAGCCGTTATGAAGGCCGTCTCAGAAAAATGAGGCAGGGCGGTGCTTCCAGCATGATTGTCGGCATGGATTTCGACCGCAACCTGGGTTTAATCATCGGTTCGGCTTACCATGGGAGCGTTAAAAAACTGATGTTCACCGTGATGAACTACAAACTTCCCGAATACGGCGTCCTTCCCATGCACTGCTCGGCTACCGAGGGTCCGGACGGCGATTCGGCGCTCTACCTCGGGCTTTCCGGTACCGGGAAAACTACACTTTCCGCGGACCCGAGAAGGGCATTGATAGGTGATGATGAGCACGGCTGGAATGATGATGGTGTTGCCAACTTTGAGAACGGCTGTTACGCGAAATTTATCAATATTTCACCCGAAAAGGAACCTGAGATTTACAACGCGGTTATGCACAAGGATGACTATCTTAACCATGGAGCCATCGTTGAAAACGCCATGATATTCCCGAACGGAGAATTTAATTTCGACGACGACAGGTATACTCCCAATTCCCGCGCAAGTTACCCGTTAAGATACCTGGACAATGTCAAGCGCAACTCACTTTCCGGGCACCCCAAAATAATTTTATTCCTTACCGCGGACGCGAATGGTGTCATCCCTCCAATTTCAAAACTTACTCCTGAACAGGCAATGTTGTGGTTCCTGATGGGTTATACGAGCAAA
>DAOVJF010000188.1 GCA_030673355.1 Planctomycetota bacterium
AATACAGGGGACATCTCTTTTCGCCCGTCGAAAAGCAGGTGTCCCCCTCAATTCTAAATATGCCCAATCAATTTTTACTTATCTAAAATAACGACTAAACGCGTGGCGTCGGCAAGCACGTTCGACCCGGAGATTCATTATGCTTGCCAGTCTCACGTGTCTCACTTTGCTTGTCAACGGCACCCAGCCCAATCAATTTTTATCTTACGGGATTGGTCTCAGGTGTTTTATTACGCTTGATACCTTCGGTGGGATCGAGAAGCGCGATCAGACCCAGGATACCCATATCCGCAAATAACGCGGGTGCCAGGAATGGTGCGCCGCGGATGAAACGCTCAATCACCCAATGGCCTCCGCTTGCATCGAGTACCGACTCAACATGCAGTATTGTGCCTGCAAGGCCGATCAGGATGAGTATGAACATCCCGGTTGTATAAGCAACCAGGTCGCCCCGCGATGGACGGTTGATCACACCCAGCAGGATACAGCACATCACGGAAAAAAGTCCTGCTACATAAGGGAACCATAACCAGGGATTCACAAAATTCGTTCGTGCATGATCGAGGACACTACTGATCAGGCACGCCAGGGTACCAAGCGCGATAAGAAAAAAGTATGCCCGGGTTTTACTGAACGGTAATTGAAGCCGGGTCTTTCCAGCAAGGACAAGCCGTCCGCTGTCCGCCGGCTCCTCACGCCACGCGGCGCTGATTCCAAGGCATCCGATGAAGCTGGCGGTCAGGGGCGCAATAATAGGTACTCCCCAGACGATAGTGTGAATCGTGATCTGCTGCCCGACTGGAGCGCCAGATATAACCGTACGATCAATATGGAGGTACCATCCATAAATGCCCATCGCGATACTCGCCAGTAGTGGTATCGTGGCTATTATCGATGCGAGAAGCCTGTTTTTTTCTGCGATTACGATTGCGATTATCAGGAATATTCCAACAACGGGACCAAGTATGATGGGGGATAATTCCTCCATACGAATGGTCCCGCTGATCATATGTGCAAGGTAATGATCTACTCCAAGGAAAAATTCGTTGATGGCAACCACTAAAAGCATGACCTGATCCCGGGTAAACGGCAGCCGCCGATCCTTGAGGAGATTCGGAAACAGGATAGCTAAATAATACATCAGTCGTTATCCCCTGTCCCTGCCGTTGTTTCAACCCCGGATCCGGAGTTTGAATCGGGCTCAATTAAAGATGCAAGTCCCGCTTCTTCCAATTTCTCGTTTACCAGCGCACCGAGGTCGGCCATTTCCCGAAGCAGTGGGTATATGCCGTGCCACTGCGTATAATCGGGACCCTGCATCCAGGCTCCAAATTTCGCAGTACGACCCCAGTAGTGCCAGAGGTCAAAGGCAACAAAGTCAATCGGCTCATCGAAAAACTCGGGAGTCAAAAGGTTATTTTCTTCAAGTGGAGAGATCATTTCCTTGCTTTCAATAACCAGATCGTTGACAGCAAGTGTCAGATCGTCGGCATCGGTGTAAAAGTCCCGGATGAAACCCGCGTTGTGGCACTCTTCGCAGACATCCTGCATACGAGCCCTGTTCTCCTGCCATCCTGGCCGTTTCTCGCTGATTGGAGGGAAAAGGTACCAGCTCAATCGCTCACCCACATCATGGGTTGTCGGACTCCCGCCGAATGCGCTGATATGGCAGATAGCGCAGGTTGGCGCCGCGAAATCGGACACGGATAATGTACCCGGTTCGGCATGCCAGTTCCAGTGCTCACCAACTGTCATATACTCGATTCCGTGGGGGGATTCCTGGTAAATTTCCCACTGCGGATGATCCGGTCCGATGTGACAGGCATTACAGGTCTCCGGCTTTCGGACCTGCACAAGACTGAATTCATGCCTTAAGTGGCAGGACTGGCACTCTCCGATTGATCCATCGGAGTGCGGCTTACCGATGTTATGACAATCCTCGCAGGCGAAACGTGTAATGGCAGGTCCTTCCAGATCGTACAGCGCATTGCGTAACTTGTCCGGCTCATAATTACCCTCCGGGATTGCTTCGTAAAGCTCCAGTTGCTGAGGATTGAAATCATCGGTACCACGCATTGCCGCATATGCCGGAGCTGAATGCCTGGACCGCGTGAACTGGCGCACCTGCTGGTTATGGCACTTACCGCATAAAGCCGGGGTTGGCTCGGCTAGTATAAAAAACTGTCCCATGTGATTCTGAGCCCCCGGATAATTCTCGGCAACTTCATGGCAGTCGCTGCATGTTACCCCGACCGCGGCCATGGTGCTGAAACCGTACTGGTTGATAATTCCGGGGGTAGTATTCCTGTGACAGCCGATACACTCATCCATGCTGTTAGTCAGTGCATTAATCCGCTCCGGATCGTCGCCAAAACCGGTGTAGTGTCCGATCGTCATCTCAATCAGAGCGATCCCCATAACGCAGAGCACCATTACGAGGCCGACAACAACCACTCTGTAAGAATTCATAAATGGTGTTCTTGGGGGTCCGGATGGTTCCTGGTAAGTCATATTCTGTTTCCTTTCGACATACTGAGGAATATGTTATTTAGTGTACGCCATTTAAAATCCAATGGCGCACTTTCTCCAGTTCTGTGCTTGAAAATGTTGCATTATTGTGATCGCCCGACGCTACTTTAGTAACCAGCGGACTTCCATCCGGGTTGCCGGGATCAATAACACTCATAGCCGATGCGAGTGAACTCAGATCCACCCCCCCCATTGTCATATTCACATGGCAGCTACCACATTTATTTTGGATAATATCGCTTATATCCGACTCCCAGGTATAGGTGGGTGCTGAAATTGTTTCCTCAACGGGTTCATCCGGTTCTTCCAGCTCTGAAGGCAGCGTTTCATCAGGCTGGACGGACTCAACGGGTTCTTCAATTTCAGGTTCTTCCTCTTCAACAATAACGATTTCAATTTCCTCCGGGGTCCTTGGAGCTCCGTTGGTAATCCAGGCTCGGACGATCTGAAGTTCCATTTCAGACAACAGGCCGTGATGGTCACCCGCCCCGACTTTTCTTATTAACGGGCTCGCATCCGGATCGCCCGGAATAACGGTGCGAGACCCGATCGTCGACTCGTACAAGCCAAGATCCACATCGCCAAATGCTGCTGAACCATGACAACCCACGCAATTCGATTCCAGGATACAAACAATGCCCGTTTCCCATGAAAAACCTGCGAACCTGGCCGATTCTTCGATTATCTGAATTGCTTTCATATCCGAATGGTCCGATTCTACAGGTGAAAATACCGCAGTGTGCTCAAAAGGTTCACTGGGAATAACAGTCGTGTCCTCAAACGTGATAAAGAAAAAGAAACCACCAAGCAGCATGATCGATAAAGCTACGTACTGGGGCAGGATAAACCGGTAATAGCGTGTTAACGTTTCCGGATGGACTTCCGTGTGATGCAAACCGGCCTTGATGTCAGCTAATTCCAGGGGGTGTTCCCTGGCAAGATCTTCAACTGAAACATACCCGTTATACATACTTCTGTTGAAATGCTTGATGAGTACGAAATAAAGGTGCCAGACAATAATTGCCAGGACCGCGAGAATCGCTTCACCGCCATGGGCGGCTTTAGCCGCAGGTATCGCTTCTCCGGGAAGTATCTTGGCAGTTGCCACCGGGTTCCACATCATAAGCCCGGAAACCACCATGATTACAGTACCCCAGATCAACGCCCAGTACTCGGCTTTCTCCGCGAATGTATAACGTCCTTCTTTGGGTTTCTCCTTGATGAAACCGATGTTATTGAAGAAAGCCTGGAATGCGTTATAGGCGTCTTCAAGCGTTGGCATCATATGGAGTTTTGTTAAATGTAAATTAGAACGGTAAAGAATTACGCCGAGATGAATAATTGACTGGAATACCATTATAATCGCGCAAATGTGATGGATCACGCGTACATTTTCAATCCCGCCAACTACGCCGGTGAACCAAATTGAAACCGAAAGTGTATTATAGAGTTGAGCGAAACCGGTGATGGCAAGTATTGTGAAATCAACCGCCAGCACCCAGTGCTCGATCCTGGTTGACAGAGGAAATCTCAGGAACATTGTTGATTTGTCTTCATTTGGCATTTCGTCGATTCCTCCATCTTTCCACCATCATTCGGTAGTAATCGGAAATAACAAAAATCAGCATGCCCCCGATTATGAGGGGTATCAGAATGGCGTAAAACGTTTTAACTATGAAAACGATCGGTGCGTGCTCCGGACTTGGCCAATAATGGCCAAGCCATGAATCCGGGAAGTTGGTGGTCGCGTTTGGATGGCACCTCCTGCATGTCTCGAGGAGATTTTCCTTGATAACCGTACTTTCAGGGTCATCGGTCCTGAGGATGTGGTGTACACCGTGGCAATCGATACATACCGGTTTGTCGGTCTCCTGGTCGGGGTAAGTCTGCTGGAATAAAACAACCGATACGCCATGAAAATCAGATACGTATGTATCGTACGTGTCGCTCCGAAGATCGTACTTATCCATCAATGCATTGTCCCTATGACATGTCGCACAGATTTCAGGTGAAAATAAATGGAACGATGTGGTGGAAGGCCCTTTTAATTGATGTACACCGTGGCAATCCGTGCAGGAAGGAACATCGGGATTGCCGTCGCCTATCAACGCCGCACCATGCACGCTTGACCGGTAAAGGTCGTAAATTTCCGAATGGCATTTCCGGCAGGTTTGAGGGATGGCAACACGATTGTCCCCGGGCGGCTGGATTCCATGATTGCCATGACAATCGGTGCAAACCGCAGCTTCGGGATTACCGCCTTCCAGAGCGACCATGTGCGAGTTACCCTGGATTGCACGGATCTGATCCGTATGACATTCAGTACATATAGGATAAAGTTCGAGAGAAAACTCGCGATATGTGGTCGCTGTAAACTCGGGATGCGGGTAACCTTCGATGTTTGTATGGCACACGGTACATGTTAATCCTGCCTGGCCATGAACGGAGGACTGGAATTCCTCTTCGTCTACAAAAAGGCTGACGGAATCGCCGGATAGCAGCGTTCGCTGCATTTCACGGTTTGAGTGACAGTTGAAACAGAATCGGTTCTCATCGTCATCCTGAGCCTGCGATGGCGAAAACGTATTTATAAAACACACTGCTAAAGACAAAAATACAATAAATACGAAAATTCGGACAAATGATGGTGGTTTATTTAGCCTCATATGTTCATTACCGGAGTTTTTATTTGGAGTTGATGTGGTCCGATTCTGTAAGCTTGCCTGAAATTTGTTTGATTCAAATAGAAAAATACCTGATTTAACAAGCATGGTCAAATTAACAAACAAATAAATCCTGATCTATATTCATATATAAGCATCTGACTATATGAATCCTGGTACATGATCAAAATACTATTTGGTGAGGGAGCAGCATACACCTAAAAGATACGGGATGTCAACACCCGTTTACTATCATGGCAATAATCACCCATTAGCATATGTTCATTATAGTATGTATAAAATTAAACCAGAGCTCGACCGGGCATACGGGTTCTAAGATTTGTATATGTGAAAGTATTAACAAGGCCGCCTGGAATGCCACTTTAAAATTCGGAACTTATACACAACAGATATGAAAATTTGACTGGAATGTAAGCGCAAATCCTTGTGTAAGGTTTATTTCGAAATAAGTTTGTAATTACTTAATTACATGGCAGGAGAAATTACATCCTATTATTCAAAGGCCTTACAGCTACTTCCCGACCCGTTCTGATTTGTAATTTTCATATTTTATTTTTCATTTCAATCTGAGGAATTTAGGTCAACACTTGTTGACATTTACTTGTGTCTCTGGTAACATGCGCAACGAATTTAAGGATTAAATTATCGATTAACTTGCAAAAAACCTACGGAGGTCTGTCGTGAAAAAAATCTGGATCACGTTGATCGG
>DAOVJF010000358.1 GCA_030673355.1 Planctomycetota bacterium
AGCTTGATGGTTTTTACGGCCATTTCAGTCAGCCGGGTAATGTTCACTCGATCGCGGATATTTTCATCAACAAGTCCTTCCACCGTTGTCTGAATCTGCTCCTCAGTAGCGTCGAATTCAACCTTCTCCATGAGCTTATGCGCGAGATTTCCCCACTCGCTTGACGGCAGCTCGAAATTTTCGGACGTCTCGGTTTCTTCTGTCAGGAAATTTTCATCTTCTAGGTCATCAATGAAATCTCCATCGGTAGCTGTAACCCACCCATCATGCTTTCTTTGGGGGACATTCCATACCGACCTGTACGCGTACATCCTCGGACATTTTTCGAAATTCGCGATCTCGGTCGCGGTAATGAGATAACGATCTGAAACAGGTTCCGGAAGCCTTGTGATCGATCTCAGCTTCGCCCGGTACTGGCCTCCCAATTCAGTTTTTTCCTCTGCAGCCGGTTTCAGATCCGGTGTTTTATCATGAATTACACGTTTGACTTTAAGTTCCACATTTCGTTTCTCTACCGGCATCGGACCTTTATCCGATACCGGGTCCTGAGGCTCAGCAACCATCAGGGTTAATTCAGTCGAAGGATCGTCATCGGGTTTTCCAACAAACGATTCTTCCGTTTGGGTGAAAACATAATCTATTGCGGACAGCCAGCTCGAATTAGTGCGCTTCTCAAAATCATTTGACTTATAGCCATACCACTCATTCTTATCTTTATTCCGCCTTAAATAACCCGACAGGATTAAATATTCCCTTGCACGGGTCAACGCGACATACATAACCCGCTTACTCTCTGAATTATCCCGTTCGTTAGCGACCTCGGAAGCCGCGTGGTGACTCGATGAACTTTCCGATTCACCTGTCGCGGGATTCAGCCACTTGAATCCCAGGCCGGAATTCTCATCCCAGGTTAGATTCTCCGGTCTGTTTGGACGTCCACCAGAATTCAAATCCGCGAGAACAACCAGCGGCCATTCACGGCCTTTCGACGCGTGTACTGTCGCGAGTACCACCGCGCCTTTTGTGTCGGCCGGCGCCACGCCCGCCTGCGCGGCCTGAACATTTTCATCCCGCAGCCATGTCAGATAATTCGCCGCGACACCGGGATCGAATAAATCAGGTTCCGCCATCAGGAACGATATGAATTTCTCGATGTTCGCTCGGATGACTCGTCCGCGGTCCTGCGCGAATGCCTTCTCAAGATAACCTGAGCTTTGCATCGCTTTATCTACGAGCTCGAAAGCAGGAACTCGTCCCGCTGATTTTTCAACCGATTCGAACCAGTCAATAAAAGTTGCCAGTTTTCGCCGATCTGAATCATCTGCCAGGGAAACGGTTTTGAATACATCGCGCCAGTTTCCACGATCGGACGCTAGTGATATTTCCATCAGGCCGTCATCCGAGATCCCGATTACCGGGCTCCTTAGAAGGACTGCCCAGTCGAGATTATCAACACTTTTTGAGAAGCAGAAAAGTAGCGAGATGAGGTCCGACGCTTCCGACGTGTCCCAGAACCCGCCACCGGATTCAGTTACAAACGGTACGCCAAGCGATGATAACGCGTGCTCCATCAACGATAAACCGGCGCGTTTACTCATCAGCACCGCGCAGTCGCCCCACTCTATCGGCCTTACCGATCCGGTTTTCTCCGTGACTTGAACTTCGTTGTTGCTTACTATTTCATTGATTCGTTTAGCTACTTGAGCGGCCTCGCGAAGTTTCCCGGTAATTGAATCTCCCGCCTTGATTATATGAAGCTCGATCCGTGATTTTTTCGGTTCTCCATCCCGGAAATAATATTCAAATGACGGTTTCAGGTCGGTATGTTCAATTTCATTCGTATCGGACTGCGATCCCCAGATCGTACGGAATAAATGGTTCGTGAAATTGAGAATCTCCGGACGGGATCGGAAATTCTCATGGAGAATCCTGTCCCCGGCGTTTTCATCCCTGACATCCTGCATATTTAGTCGGAGGTCCCTTAAAAGCCGGAAATCAGCGTCGCGGAAACCATAGATGCTCTGTCTCTCATCCCCGACCACGTACAGGTTGGATGGAAATTCCGGTTTATCATCCGATTGCCGCGCGAGTTTGAAAATAAGTTCCTGCTGCAAAGGATTTATGTCCTGGTATTCATCGACAATTACATAACGGTACTGTTTGTTGTATTTATCACGGATCTCAGGGAAATCTTCAAGGAGACTGAGAGCCTCAATTTCGCAGTCGGCGAATGAAAGGGCATTATGGCTTCGTCTTGCCAGAAGAGCTGCATTGTGGAATTTCATTAGTGCCCTGGCGAGTGGCAGGCGGTATTTAAACATCTGTGCTTCAAGGCCCAGTGCGCGTAATCTCTCGCTTTTCTCGATATCCTTAACAGAACTCGCCTCGGATGTCAGGTGGTTTCTCAGTAATTTCACCAACCTGTTAGCTTCACCCGGCTCATCTTTAGTAGTCCCAAATAACCGCCATTTACTAACTTCCTGAATGATTGACGCATTCCAGTCAAGGTTACTTGACTTCAACCATGACTGGAGTTCGGGAAGGTCTTGTTGGACTTGTTTCGCTTTCTCCGTAAATTTTTGTCCACCCTCCTCTCCAATCCTGATTGTTTCTTTAATCAATTCATCTATTGGCTCAATTTCTCCACGAATCTCATTCAGGCACTCCTGGAGCTTGCGATCCCGTTCCTCTTTGAGTTCCCGGATAATTTTATCGAGATTTTCATCAGAACCTGTATCCCTGCCCATTAACAGCGCGGTTAAATTCATCGCCCGACGGGTCATCAAATGCTGGTTAAGCCTGTGAAAAATCCACGGCCAGTTTTCAAGCTCGATCCCTTTCACAACCTCCGGCCACAATTCATGGGGAGGATTCGCCAGCCAGTCCTCGAGAAGCCGTCGCCCCGCTTCATGCCCGATTTCAAGATTCCTTTCCTCACTCAGCACCTCGAAATCCGGATCGAGTCCTGTTTCCGACGGGTTATCGCGAAGCATTTTTACCGCGAACGCGTCGAGTGTTTCGATCGCAGCATCGGGAACCTGGCTTGCCGCGTCAAGAAGCCGCTTCTTTTCCAGTTGATCATCCGATTCCCGCGCCATTTCCTTCAACCGTTCCGCGATACGTTCAGCCATCTCGACCGCGGCTTTTTTTGTGAATGTCAATATAAGGAGATCATCGATTTTCGCCCCATCAACAGCGACCATTTTTTTGGTCACGGTATGGCTGAGAACCGTGGTCTTGCCCGTTCCCGCTCCGGCAGCGACAATAATTGTTCCGACAGGGATAGTGGTCGCGGCAATCTGGCTTTTGGTGAGGTTTTCAGCCATCGCTACCCCCGTCGCCGGACTGCCCTTCATCTCCGGAGAATTTGAATCGACACAGGTCGTGGTAATCGCATTTTCGCCCGCATTTATTGTGGTCGGTCGGCCTCGGATCGATTTCCCCACCGGCAAGTTTCCCGACTAATCCGGCGATATTCTCCCTGACCAGTCCAAGGTGTGTATCCAGTTGAAGTTCATCGTGCGTTTTGAAAATTGAATCATCCGGCTTGAGACTGGTTTCCGGATCGAAAATTACTGATCCCGCACCCTTAACGGTAATATTTTTTATGGGGAGGTAACATGCCATGGCGACATCGATCCCAAGGCCTGCCTTCACTAATTCGATATAACACGCGAGCTGAAAGTCCAGACCCTTTTCGAGAAACTTGTTAACCTTGAACGATCTCTTGTAATCGGAAACAATCGCGACATTTCTCCCATCGGCGTCAACCCGGTC
>DAOVJF010000391.1 GCA_030673355.1 Planctomycetota bacterium
AACAACCGGGCAGAACGCCATCGCTCAGGCGCAGGTTTTTGGTGAAGTCGCGAAACTGGACGGGATTATCCTTGCCAAGCTAGATGGTACCGCGCGCGGTGGAATAGTGCTTGCTATCAAGCAGCGCCTGGAGCTTCCGGTGGTAGAAGTGGGTGTTGGCGAAGGAATTAACGATCTTGTGCCATTTGATGCGGCCGTATACTCCAGGAGCCTTCTTGGCGCCCTGGCGGATGACGACATCGACTGGCGTGCAAAAATCGGCGTAATAGATTAATATACCTGTTCATAACAGAGGCACGACCGTCAGGGAGTGCTCAGATCCGAGGATTTACCATGCTGGGTTCAGAAATAATCAAGATCATCGGCGTCGACCAGATCCACTGCTCATTAAGTAAAATTATGATCACCCTCGAGGCCGACCATGACTACACCATTATCCGTGGTACAGAAAATCACCCCAGGGTCATATCGGACGACCAGGTTCGGCTGATCGAAGCCGGAGTGTTCCAGAGGCTCCGTTTAGAAGGGAAGGTAGTTATCAGCGATATAGAATGGACTACCGGCCATCATGCTTTCGAGGGTGACATCGAACCGAAATTGTCACCTCAAAGAGACAAGCTGTATTACATCAGATAATTATGTTCGATCGACTTACACAGACGCTTCAGAACGCGTTTAAAAAACTTCGCGGCAAGGGAATCCTCACCGAAAAACATGTCGATGAGGGACTGAGGGAAATCCGTCGCGCGTTACTCGATGCCGATGTAAATTTCAAGGTCGCGCGGAAATTCACCGACCGGATTCGTGAGCGCGCCATCGGTGAGGACGTGATGAAATCCCTCACGCCCGGACAGCAGATCGTGAAAATTGTCCGGGATGAGCTGGTTGTACTGCTTGGCGGAACCGCAGTAGAAGCGAATATTGAAAAGGACAGGATGAACAAGGTCCTTTTGCTGGGTCTCCAGGGTTCCGGTAAAACCACCGCATGCGCGAAACTGGCGCTGAAGTACTCGAAGGAAGGATTTCGTCCGCTTCTCGTTGCGCTGGACGTCTACCGTCCGGCCGCGATCAAACAACTGGAAGTTGTAGGCAGGCAGGCCGGGGTCGATGTTTTCACAATCGACGATGGGGCAAAACCCATTGAAATCATGCGGAAAGCCCACCAGCATGCGGTTGACAAGGGTTATTCGCTGGTGATTTACGATACTGCCGGGCGCACTACGGTCGATGATGAAATGATGGCTGAGGTGATCGGGCTCAGGAACGAGCTTGAGTTCGAGGATGTCCTCCTGGTCATCGACTCAATGACCGGCCAGGATGCGGTCACAACTGCCGGGAAATTCAATGAATCGGTGGGTATTACAGGTTGTATTCTCACAAAGCTGGATGGTGATGCGAGGGGTGGAGCGGCTTTGTCTGTAAGGGATGTTACCGGGGTGCCGATTATATTCGCATCGGTTGGCGAAGGGCTGAAGGCGCTTGAAGCGTTCCATCCGGATCGGATGGCGGGACGAATCCTCGGGATGGGTGATGTCCTTACCCTGATTGAGAAGGCGGAAGAGGAATTTGATGAGCGGGAAGCGTTAAAGCTGCAGCAGAAAATCATGGGGGACAGTTTCAATTTCGAGGATTTCCTGGCGCAGTTGAAGCAGGTCCAGAAAATGGGGTCCCTCGAGCAGATCGCTAAAATGATCCCCGGAATGGGCGGGGTGGCGAAGCAGCTTGAGACTACCGATCCGAAGGAGTTCGCGAGGATCGAGGCTATGATTTTATCAATGACGCCTGATGAAAGGCAGAAACCGGGGATTATAAATAATTCACGCAGGAGGAGGATCGCAAAGGGGTCTGGAATGAAGCACCAGGATGTCGGGCGTCTTCTGAACCAGTTCAGGGAGGCGAAGAAGATGATGAAGCAACTGGCGAAAATGGGCGGGATGGTTCCGAAAGGCGCCCTGGGCAGAATGATGGGGCGCCGGTAGAAGAGAATTTCCTTAGTCCGGGTAATGTAAATCGATCGAATTTGTTATAATATAATAAGAGAAAACAATGAAATCAGATGATAAAACACCTGTAATCAAGCCTTTGAACGAGGAAGATTTAATCACTACCGGTGAGGGGGGCACCGAGCCTGCATCTAATTCGGTCGAATTTTTCAAGAATCTCGATACCGACCAGCAGGATGAAATTCTCCGGATGATACTCACCGAGGGTGGACTGGGCAGGCTGATGTCGGTGGTCCAGGATGTAACGACGCCGGGCGCGTTCGATATTTTCCTCGACCAGGTGCAGTACTACCACTTTTTCCCGAGTGTCAGGGAAGATTCAACAAAGGAATTTCAAGGACCTTTGGATGAAACCCAAACGATCAACGGATTCTGAGAAGGTTTCCCAGATTCACGAGCTTTACTCCAGCCTGTCGGAGGACGGGAAGGAAGTGTTTGTTCAGGAGATTCTAAATGATGATGAAATGATGGCGCGCCTTCTTCAGAGCCTTCTTGAGATAAACGAGGATTCGCAGGATGCATTTGAGAGCCAACAGACTTTTGTGAATTTCCTCCGTAAAGTCAAGGAGTGACAGCGAATATCAAACCGGCTGGTTCATGTTATACCCCCGAATAATCAGATGGCTTGCTAACCTTCCACCCCCATTCGCACTGGGACTGTTATGGTGGGGTGAAATTACCGCTGTTATGTGTTCCCTGGCAGGCGGGTACCTCTTGTCAAACTGGCTATTCGGTAACCTGCGTCCATCACTCCATCAATGGCTGTTCGTGCTGGCCCTTCTCACATATTTCCTGGTTTTTTACATAATACATTTCGCGTTCAGCAGGAACTCACAGATGATGGAGAGCCTTATCCACATACACAGGCATGGTGGCCTTGAGTGCCTGGAATTCCTGCTCAGACAAGAAAAAAAGTCCGGGGATGGTAACGGAAGTTGTGAAAATCAAGGGGAAATAGAGGCGAGTTACGATCCTCTTGAACCCCCGTTGAAAATCAAGGCATCGGCGGAATCTTTCAAAATCCGCTATTTCATTATGTTACCAACCATACTGGTCTTGTATTTACTCGCCTTCACGAGTACAATTTACATTCTTTTCGCACGTCAGATACAGACCTGGGATCCGGGTTTGCTGGTGTTGGTTGCGTGTACTGCAGCGATTGTGAGTTCGCTATGCTTCTGGCAGCTTATGCCCTTTCTCCCAGGTTATGTAAGCGTGCGCAAACTCATCGGATTTCAGAAGGCGACAGGAGAATAAAGAATGGACTTTTCTCTGACTGAAGAACAAATAGCAATTAGGGAAACGGCCAGGCAAATCACAGAGGACCTGGTAATTCCAAACGCCGCTCGTTTCGATCTCGAACGCGAACATCCTGCAGAAGTAGTCAAAGCCCTTGGTAAACTAGGCATGATGGCCCCGATCTGCCCCGAAGAATATGGCGGGCCCGGGCTCGGTTACCTTGAGTACGCAATGATTGGCGAGCAGATATCAAGGGG
>DAOVJF010000537.1 GCA_030673355.1 Planctomycetota bacterium
ATGTATCAGAGCCCCGAATGCCAATGAGGGGTTTACCAACTGGAATTACAAACAGTACCCCAACCGTCAGATGCTGTTGATAAAGTACCAATCCCCGTAACGCAGGACGCTGGCCTGCAGTACCGCGGACGGCCCGTCCGCATTGATAATAGCATCGAAAGCTTTGATTCCTTAAGATTTTTCAACAGCCCCGTGCCGTTCTATGGAGGGGATTTGCGCAATTTTTTCTTACTACACCAATTTATGCTCTACCAGAAATTCCCTGATTTCGTCCTTTCCCAAATGGCCGTTTGTGTTCGTTGAATATGTCCTGAAATTGTCGCCCCGTTTTTCCCCGAACGGCCGGAGTATGAACATATCTTCACGCTCTTCGGTGTACGCCGATTCATCGGGAGTCAGCAATTCCTCGAATGTTTTCTCTCCCGCCCTGCGACCGGTGATTTTCATTTCAATCCTGCCGTTGCCATCAGACCCCTGGCCTTCAGAATCAATCATATCGATCAATACGTCGGCGAAATCGGTGATTTTTACCGCCGGCATTTTCAGGATGAAAACTTCTCCGCCCGCGGCCTCGGCACCAGCCCTTAATGTCAGGTGGACAGCCTGCGGGATGGTCATTATGAACCGTTCCATGTCTTCATGAGTGATCGTCACCGGACCGCCGTTTTTTATCTGCTGTATAAACAGGGGAAGCACACTCCCGGCGCTGCCGATCACATTCCCGAACCTGACACTCGCGAATCGGGTTCGGTGGCTGCCCTTGTACAAATTTGCCGCGATTATCAATTTCTCGGAAAGAAGTTTCGTCGCTCCCATTGTATTTATGGGGCTGACAGATTTATCGGTGTTGATCGCGATTACCTTGTCCACCTCGTGGTCGAGCGCGACATCGACAAGGTTCTGGGTCCCGATCACATTCGTCAGCACCGCTTCAAACGGGTTATATTCACACGCGGGAACATGCTTTAAGGCGGCGACATGAAAAATTATATCGATATCCTCGCACGCCCTTGAGAGCCGTTCCTTGTCGCGGATATCACCAAGCAGGAACCTTAAATTTTTATTTTTTACCCACTTCCGCTGGGCTTCGTACTGGTTGTTCTCGTTACGGGAGAAAATCCTGACAACCGATGGATGATACTCGAGCAGTTGCTCAACAATTTCGGAACCGATCGATCCCGTCCCCCCCGTTACGAGAATCCGTTTTCCTGAATATGCGCTTTCCAACATAATGGCCCTCCTGGCCGATAGTTAGAATCGAAAGATGTCGGGGAGGACACAACACGCTCCCCCGTACCATGTCCCCCCCTGATTTACAGTCATTCCCACCTTTTTTAAATTCCATTCCAGGTACTAATACTTAGGCTCCGAAAGAGCCGAGCTTCCTATCTTGCTTCGGGTAACCTCTTCACCCTTTTTTATTTCGCCTGTAATTATTCCCCCCATGATTTCCTTGTAGTCCGAAACTGAAACCTCCCCTTCCGGACGTGAAAATTTCAAGTCCTCCAGAGTCAATTCCGTACCGGCTTTCAAATCCCTCGACGCGTAGATCCCTTTACGTCCGGCTTTCCGATTTTTCAATTCCTCCGGACATGGTTCCTTTACTCCATCGCCAAGGCCCATAAAAACGTTCTTACACGCTTCGATTAATTCCTTCAATTCGGACGGTTCGGTCGATAAAACATGATCCGGACCGTCAAGTTTTTTATCTATCGTAAAATGCTTTTCGATAAATGACGCGCCCATTGCCACCGATGCCGGCGCGGCCCAGGTTCCTTCGGTATGGTCGGAAAATCCGATCACTTCAGGAAATTCTTCACGAAGCGTTACGATAGACAGGAAATTTAATTCATCCGGCTTCGTTGGGTATCTCGACACGCAATGAAGCAGGGCGAATCGATCGCAACCGGCATTCAGAAGCACGTCGCGGGCAGCCCTGACCTCATCGAGATCGCACATGCCCGTCGACATTATCACTGGAATCCCAAGCCCGCCGACATGGTTCAACAGGGGATGATTGGTCACGTCGCCGCTCGCGATTTTTATTGCCGGCACGCCGAGTTCCATAAGAAAATCGGCTTCCTGAATCCCGAAAGGTGTACTGATAAACGCGATCCCGATTTCCTCAGCTACTTTTTTAAGGTGAATGTGCGATTCGCGATCA
>DAOVJF010000586.1 GCA_030673355.1 Planctomycetota bacterium
GATTTCATACACAGGAATGGAACAAAGCTGGTACGGCGAAATTTTTATCGTGCCCTCCGATGGAAGCTCCCAGCCTCAAAATATTACCCGCCATCATGACATGGACTCATTAGGCGGCTGGACACCCGATTGTAATCGTATTTATTTTCTGAGCCATCGTAACTCCACGATCGGACTTGAGGATTTCGGATGGTGGCGGGAAGGCGGAACCCTTCACACGATCGACCTTCAACACACACCTCCGCCAGCTTCCGATTTTATCCTCCTCTCCGATGATGAGGAATTTGAAGATGAAGAGGAAGATGATGGCGAAATTACAGGTGATGAAGTTTCGGAAGAGCCTGATGATGAAGAAGAAACGGATGAATCGGAAGAACCGGAAATTGTAATTGATTTCAACCGGATAGATGAACGCGTCCGGCAGATAACTCATATTCAGGGAAGCGGTGAGCTGGCGGTACTTTCGCCTGATGGAACGACGTTTGTTTTTGAATCGAACCCGATTGGTAGCCGGGCATTGTGGCAAATTCCGGCTGATGGCGGTACCCCGACCCAGATCGCGGCCCTTCCCGGTCGATGTAGTGAAATTACCTGGCTTCCCGATAGCTCAGGAGTTTTATACCACTCCGGAAGAAACGTGTATTACTGGGACAAGGCAGGCGGCATGACAATCCAGGTTCCGACATTCGGACGCCTGACAGTTGATTTAATCGATGAACGAAGGCAGATGGTATACGAGGCGGGAAGGCTTCTGGCTTCTCACTTTTACGATGAAGACATGCACGGGTACGACTGGCGGGATATTGTGAATTTCTATGCGCCGCTTGTCGAGGAAGCCGTTGTCGGGGAAGAATACGTATACCTTATGAAAATGATGTTCGGAGAGCTGGACGCGTCGCACCTGAACGCCTGGACAACATCATCGAACGAGGGTATCGGCACAAATACGGCGCGTCTTGGACTTGAGTTCAATCCGCACACGACAGGACCCGGCCTTGAGGTCGATTATGTGCTCCCTAGAGGGCCTGCCGATTATGATGATTCACGGATCGATGCGGGGGAATGGGTTTTAGCGATTAACGCCAATGATGTATCTCCGTCGAATAATTACTGGGCATTCCTCGATGATCAGAGTTCCCGATCGACTGTTTTAACAGTGGCATCGGACCAGGATGGAACTGATTCGCGCGAGGTTACACTAATCCCAATGGGCGGTTCGGACATTTACCCGAGCTGGTCAACCGCCACATACGAGGCGTTTGTGGAAGAGAACAGGGATAAGGTGGATGAGATATCCGGTGGACGGGTCGGATACGTTCACATCAGGTGGATGAGTGGTGGGAGCCTCGAGAGATTCGCGCGCGAATTGATGGCTGATAATTACCAGAGGGAAGCCCTGATAATCGACATACGATGGAACCCCGGTGGAAATATCCATGAATACCTCCTCGACCTTCTTTCCAGACCCCGGTTCGGATGGTCGGAGGTAAGAGATGGGGAGAGATCGCAGCAACCCGGGCATCGGTGGGGAAAACCGACAGTTCTGCTAATAAACGAACGCAGCTCTTCGGATTCGGAAATTTTCCCCTCGGGTTTCCGTTCCCTGGGACTCGGTACAATTATCGGCGAAGCGACAGTCGGAGCGGTAATCGGAACCGAGGCATACACGCTTATTGACGGGCGGTCGGGGATACGTCTGCC
>DAOVJF010000485.1 GCA_030673355.1 Planctomycetota bacterium
GGACGTCGGAAATCCTGAGTTGATCTTTCACCCTGTTAATCCACGGTCCTCCCCCGGTCAAAAGAAAAAGCAGCCTTGAATTATTTTTGAGCGCGAGCGGTATGGCTTTCGCGAGTACCTCGACCCCATGCCACGGACTGAAAGTACCGATGAACCCGGCCACGAGAGTGCCGCCGGGAATTCCGAGGCTGGATTTCAGATTATTAATTTCATCATCCGAAAAACGATCCGGATCAAACGTGTCGGGGTTAACGGCATTGGGATTAACCAGAATCCGATTTTCGTCAATACCACGTTCGAGAAGTTCATCCTTTAAAGGGAGCGAGACAACTGTAATCATATCCGCCGACTGGAGAACGTAGTCCTCAATTTTTTTAGCGATCCCCGGTAGTTTCAGGCTAGTGCCCCAGTGCTTTTTAATCCAGACCTCGCTTCCATTATATTCAAGGATCAAAGGCACGCCGAGCTTATTCGAAATTGTTACGGGAACAAAACTGTCCAGGGCATATCTCGCGTATACCGCGTCGGGTGGGTTCTCCCGCAGAGCTTTCATTCCAATGTCCAGGACAAGCTCGTTGTAATAAAGGAGCGACATTTCATGGATGTTACGGTAAAAATTATCAGGTCGGATAATTATCGATCGCGCGGCCCCATCCAGAAGCAAAGGTTTCTCAGGGGCGATTATATCGATGTTTAATCCCCGTTTGAGAAACGCGTTGATAACTCCCGCGACGTGCCCGATACTTCCACCGGCCTTAACTCCAAACCAAAGATCGGTTTTCAAATACAGGATCCTGCGCACGCTGCCTTTGGCGACATGGCGCATTGTTGTGAATCCCTTAATGCCCTCGGTGACCCTGTTATTCACATTTCTGACTAACTGCCGTCCTGCGATCGCCTGGGAAAATGCCGATGGTAATTCATTTACGACCAGGCCGGTCCATGTCAGGGGATAAGTAACACCTTTTGTATCAATTGCCACACGTCTCCGGGCGGGCACCATGCACGCGAGTGTGTAAAGAGCGGTATGCCGGGATTGGTGGTCCCAGTCGAAGCTGTAGATTGCGAAGATCCCACCGCCGGATTCGCGATGGATTTTTCTCACCAGGCCGAGCGCTCCCACAGGGCCGTTTTTTTTTAATTCCGATCCGGAAAAAAAAGTGCACGATTTAACCCCCAGCTTTCTGCCGAGGGATTCCTCATCGATTTCGTCGATGGGGAGAAGGCTGAGTATTGTCGCGTGATCTTGCACCTTGAACTTCAGCCCTCAAACGCTTCCATTTCGGATTCGTCAAAGTCGAAATTCGACCAGACATCCTGAACGTCGTCGTTGTCCTCGAGCATTTCCATCATTTTAAGGACATTCTGAGCGACCTTTCCGGAAACCCGGACAGTCGAGATCGGCTGCATAATTAATTCGGAGTTGGCAAGTATAATTTCAGCTTTCTCGAGACCGGCTTTTACGTCGTTAAAACTGGTGTATTCCGTGTAGATATCCCACATGTCCCCCCCGTCCTCGATATCGTCAGCCCCCGCCTCAAGCGCTACCTCAAAAACCTCCTCCTCCGTGATAGTATCCTTTTTTACCTGGATGAAACCCTTTCTTTCAAACTGGTATGCGACACTGCCGCTTCCTCCAAGGTTGCCGCCGGCCTTTGTGAATATGTGGCGGATATCGGCGGCGGTCCGGTTTTTATTATCGGTCAGCGCCTCGGCAAGGATCGCCACCCCTCCGGGACCGTAGCCTTCATAAGCGATCTCTTCCCAGTTTTCGCTTGCCGCCTCCGCCCCGCTGCCCCGTTTGATGGCACGTTCAATATTGTCGATGGGCAGGTTGTTCTGCTTTGCCTTGTCGACGATGGTTTTCAGGCGTATGTTGCCGCTGATATCACCGCCTCCCTCCCTCGCAGCGACGGTGATTTCCTTAATCAGCTTGGAGAAGAGCTTTCCCCTTTTGGCGTCGGTAGCGCCTTTTTTGCGTTTAATCTTGCTCCACTTAGAATGACCAGACATAGATAATCCTCCAGGTCACGGACGGTAGAAATTATTATATCCGATTGTCGCCAGGATATGAAATACCAGGCTGCGGAAATCCCGGTACGGTTGCACATCATTGAAATCAACTGTATCTTTTGCCTCGGTACGAAAATTGTTAATCCCGGAAGAGGACAGTCCAAATGAAATCCAGACGAATATTAATCCTGATTACGTTTATTCTACTGATAATCAGCCTTCCAGGTCCGGCCCGTGCCCAGGATGAAACGGGACTGAATGAATTCTCAATCCTGATGGATGACCTTGTCGATAAGATTGTCATAATCGAGAATGCCTACTCGCTTTCGCTTACAGGCTCGATCGCGAGGACCCGGAGGCTGGAAGCATACACGGACCTGATCCCGGAGATCGAAAGCATCGGCACTGCAGCCGAGGGCAGGTCGGACATGAATTCATTGCTTTTAGAGATGCTGATCGATGCCGCGAGCCTGATGGATCCTCTGAATGACGATTACATGCCTGTGCTCGAGGAGTTGTGGGTCCGATCGGTTGTTTTACGATGCGAAACGCAGGGGATCGGGCCGGAAGTTGTCAAGGATTACATAAGGCGGGAATCGTCGGGTTTTGTAGCCAACCGCGGGAA
>DAOVJF010000208.1 GCA_030673355.1 Planctomycetota bacterium
CTCGATCCTGGTGAATTTTCCCTCGAGCAGTTACGCGCCGCACAGGCTCGCGGGGACGATATTTTCGGTAACCTCCGTCCGAAGGACCGTGATGAGACCGAGGCCGAACTTCCACCTGAAGGCGAGGATCCTGAGGATAACACGCCGGATATAGATGACAATGATGAGAACGAGGATAAAGAAGAAGAGGACGAAGAAGAGGAGGATGAAGAAGAAGAGGACGAAGATTTTGTATGGTTTTAACCTTTAAATCAATAGTTTGAAATAAGGATTTCCCATACGTGCCGTTAGCTTCCAGCTATCGGACAGCAAGTGCCGATCGCATCCTGCGATTGGATTTTTGGTGTGAAAATAAATACTAGGACCAATCCGGTTAATTAAACATTATTCGAGATCGGGGACATCTCTTTTCGCCCGTCGAAAAGCAGGTGTCCCCTTAATTCTTAATATGTCCAATCAATCATGGCATCCCGAAGTATTCAAATTTGGCATTTTTTAGTTATGGTTAGCCAACTCGTTTTTAACACCCTATTATTATAATTTGACTAAAGTATATAAACTAATATTAATAATAAAGGCTGTTGAAATGTGGAAAACTATGCAAGCACAGTTAAATAAAGGGTTGCAGAGCGATTTGATGTGTGAAGAATACTCTGGAGAATAACTTGGTTATCCTTGAAAACCCTTTGATATAAGTTATTCACCGGGATTTCACATGATTTGTGAATATCCAATGTGGAAATTTAACCAAATTAAGAATAGCCGAAAATAATAATAAGGTCTTTAAGGTTCATTCTGATTGTGGTATTTTAATAGTTGATAATAAATCACTAATGATATGTGGAGATTGTGGATAAAATGTTCGATATGAGTTTCGCTGCAGGACTAAAGTTTGCATTGACCGCAATGGCGATTTTTGCGGTAATCGGGGGAATTACAGCACAGACCACCCAGGGTGCCAGCGGTCGCGGATTTATGGAAGGAATGTGGAAAGGTGTTGAGATCTTCTTTCTTGTCGCCCTTGTAATCGGGATACTCTACGCGATACTCTGGGGCATGGGAATTATTAACACTCAGCTTAACACCAACATATGATGGGTAGTAAATCCAGCTCAAATTTGGATTCGGCAATCTCCGATGGACGCCTTGTAAATGACTTCCTGGAAGATTGTGAGTACCGGAAGAGATCGAGCCGGAATACTGTGGATGCATACAGGGCGGACCTGAAGAGATTCACAGAATTTATCGCAGTCGACAGGAATAAATCGATTTTAAAATGCCAGAGGGTAGATATCCTGGCTTTCATGGTTAAAATCGAGCTTGATGGGGAAAAAGCCAGAACAAGATCTCGACGGTTATCATGCCTGAGAAGGTTTTTCGGCTACCTCAAAGAAAAGGGCCGCTTCGATGAACTTCCGACTGCAGGACTTGGAAGTTTGAAAATTCCGAAGTTGCTGCCCAGGGTGTTAACAAGGGGTGAAATGCGGAGACTCCTTGATGTGGGCCGGAGGGGAGATAAATTTAAACGCCGGACCGGGATGATGCTCGAAGTGATGTACGCGACTGGCATGAGGGTCTCCGAAACGGTTAATCTCAGGCTGGAGCATGTTCTTCTCGATGACGGGGTTATTTTAATAGAGAAGGGCAAGGGTTCAAAAGGAAGGATGGTTATAATTCCGGATAAAACCATAGGCCGCTTGAGGGAATACCTGGATGAAATCCGTCCGTTGATCCTGGAGACTGTATATTCGCCATGGGTTTTTACATCGAAAAAAGGTAATCCGTTAAACAGGGAATATGTCTGGACGCTTTTAAAGGAACTGGGCGAGGACGCCGGAATTGAAACGCCTTTAAAACCTCACCTGCTACGGCACACATGCGCGACGCATTTACTCGAAAACGGCTGTGATCTATTAACCGTGCAGAATCTCCTGGGACATTCGAACATTTCAACCACCGAGATTTATACCCACATACTTGAAGAGCGAAAAAGAAAGGTCTTTAATGTCGCTCATCCACGTGCCACGATGGAGTAGAATATGGACGCGGTATGGCAGCAAATCCTTGATAGCCTGAAAAGAACATTCTGTTTCGACTGTAATTTGATTCACCGGCCTGGTGATACACCCGCGTATTCCGTAGATTCCAGCGACCCAGATGTTATAACAATCACTGTTACAGGTGAAATTGATGAGAGAATGTACGTGGAGCTTCCAAAAATACTTTCTGATATCGGTGTGAAAGTAATCGAGCTTCAAACCGAAGGTGAATGGCTTGGCGATGGAGAACCACCAGGAAAAATGGTAATCGCCGACCACGTAGCGTGCCACAGTGTAAACCCGTTGACAGGGTCGGATGCTGCCAGGGAAGGAAGCGCTTTTATTGATTTGAATAGCACGTACAAGCGTATGGATGTTGATGGGAGCCTGCCTGAGGGGATCCTGTGGCACTCAATTAATGATATGCCGCTTCCGGATGATGAAAAGAAAGAAGCCATTAGCGCTGGATGTGTTATATCCGGCAATAAGGTAGTGCCATGGGTGACAGGTGCAAAAGCGGCCGGGCTGGAGATAAGGGTAGTGCTGGATGTCCACTTATAGAAAAATTTAATCATTTTTAGCCATCGAAAAAACGACAAGCCGTAGAACAGCACGGCAGTGCGTCTTCCACCTTAAAACAATCCTTTCAACGCACTTCCAATCGACGCACTGCCGTGCTGTTCTACGGTTTGTTCATTTCTCACTTTAATCATAATCATCCGGGAACCTGTAATACCAATCTTAGATTCAGGGACGCCTTTCCATGCTTCCAGCGTTGAAGGTGTCCCGTGTAACTAAGAAATCATGGGGACATGCCATTTTTCTCCAGTGATAAACCTGACTTTACCATCACATATCAAGGGAAAAATGCCGTGTCCCCGAAGCTATGATTTTTATTCCAGCTCGTCTATGGCTTTCATTATGTATGAAAGTACAGGAACCATGTTCTCAAACAGGTCGATTGAAAGATAGCTGTGCGATTCGAGATATTCGTCTGTACTAACCACCTCGGTATACAACCGCTCATCATCATCTGAAAGCTGCGCCAGGATTTCGAGTATGCTGCCTGCTGCGGCCGCACCGTCGGGAAGTACGTACATGACATCCGCAATACCCCTTAACAGGGCCTGGCGGTTGACCTGCATACGCATATTGGCAGGATCCAGCCCGTCCGGTGAAAGCATCTCGCCGTTTTCAAGGGCGTCACGAATAGTAAGAACATCATCCTGGAAAAGACCTTTTATTACCCATCCATCACCGATTGCGATTGTTGGGGATGCAGGGCATTTCTCGCTGTCCATAATCCAGGTGAAAACGGTATCGTCACCGGTTTCTTCCTGGTAAAACGGGGCTTCCATTCCCATAAAGAAGGTTAAGGTATCCACGAGTCCAATGATGGCATATCCGATGTCCGGGTTGTCTGTCCGGATTGCGGCTGAGATACCCGGTACGTACATTCCATTTGCGCGTTCTTCGGAGCCGGTAATAAAAATGTATGCTTCCTCACCGAACTCCAGGTTGTTAATATCCCCAAGGCCAACCATACCGAGCATTACCTGTGGATCCACACCGGATTCCTCTGCGACCATAGGAAGGATCATATCAAAGATAAAATCAATGTATGCATGGGCGAATTCATCAGGATTGGCCCAGGCGATTTCACCGATTATATCCAGCGGTCCATCCTGTGCTGTCATAAGTTCTTTGGGTTCCGCATTTATAATTGATCCGATAAGGCTTCTGTCCGCTTCACCGGTGAGTTCAACATGTCGCACCATTTCCAGATCATGATTCCGCAGCCAGACAGCATCATGCTGCAAATCAATTGCTTCCATTCCGATATTCTCGAAAATCTGGTCGAGCATGGGGGCAACTTCCGGAGGTAATTCCCCGCCTGTTAAACATGTTGCCCCGTATTCATCGAACATGGCCGCCGGGTCTGTCTGGGAACGCATAATTGCGCCGTCTGTATCAAAATCGGATGGTGTGTCGAAAGCAAAACCGGACCCGGCTTCGAATCTTTCAACACCATCATAGAGGGAGTCGAGCGAAGCGCTGACCAGAAGATACTGCCCGCCGGCTGCGATTGAGAAATCTTTATCATCGCGTGACAGGTAAAGCCAATTGCCTTCGGTTTCCACGTTAAATCCACAATCGGCGTAATCGTACTCGTCTCCGAAATTCAACAGGCGATCGTCGAGATCGGGATACGGTTTGAAATTATTGGCCCAGCCTGGACTTATATTTTCGCCGCCGATGCTGAACCCAATTATCCTGTACATATCAAATGCGCCTTCATCAATTTCATCATCCTTCTTAGCTTCATCGTCGGGAGTCGGGTAGCAGTTAGTCAATGCTTCATAACTTCCGGCCTCGTAGATCATGTCCCCTAAAGATTCCTCGCTTTCCGGTTCAAGAAACATGACAGGCTCGCCGGTGTATGGGTTGATCGGGATTTCCTCAATGTAGCCGAACTCCACGAGATCATAAATGTCCGCGGGGTAGCCGTAATGAAGATATTCCTCCGACTCTTCATCCATTTCATACTTGTAATCTTCGAGCGCAAACATCAGAGTCATTAAATTGTCATAGGTCTGCCGTTCGAGGATATACGTCACCAGGTAATTCGTCATAATTTTTCCATCGACGTCATCGCCGCCGGCGAGGACCATGAATGGAATTTCACTTCCAGGCTCCATAGTTAGTGCCTGGACTCCCGACAGCCGGTTGAAGAAGGTTAGAAAATCGGGTTTAAGCTCATCCCTTGAAAAAAGGTTTGAAACTGTGGACAGGCCTTCCATGAGATGTGCGGTATCGGCATCGCGCCATCCACGCTCCAACCGGTTTACATACTGCATAAACTCATCGACATCCACCGCCATTACCATTGGGGCGTCGGGGGGCAGGAACTGAAGAGACTCCGAGTCCTCGTCTAATGCCAGAGCCGTGCCCGGTATCATCAGGAAAATAGCCGTGCTTACAACAAACAGGATAAAGAAATTTCGAATCATTTGATTACTCCTCCTTGCTTGGACCGTTTCAAGGGTCGGCCCGGTCACTTCATGTCGCCGGGACAGGTAAATATATTGTTAAGGTAGTTATGTGTCAATTAAATAAATCAAAAAATCGGCATTCTTTATGTATTCCATGTGCAAGGACGTCTGTAGCGGTTATTAGTTGCGGTTAATTACTACTCTTTGGATTTTTTTTGGAAGAGTGGAAAATATCGGGTACAGGGACGCAAATTTGCCCTGGACAATGGCTAAGACCATTTGTACATGAACAGGATCAATGTCGTGTATAAATCACGGGGACATGCCATTTTTCTCCAGCGATAAACCTGACTTTATCGTTGCATATCAAGGGAAAAATGCCTTGTCCCCGAAGTTACGAACCCAAACTTATGGTACAATGCCGCACTTGGTTGGCCGACCATCATGTCGGTTTGGTATATCTATGCGTCGTTTTTTTATCATAATCATTGCAATTCTTCTCATTCTC
>DAOVJF010000617.1 GCA_030673355.1 Planctomycetota bacterium
ACCTGAAATATCCAAATCCATCCTACTTACCGAGGCACGACCGTCAGGGAGTGCATAAAATTAGGAACATTGTGCACTCCCTGACGGTCGTGCCTCTGACCTCCACACTACCACAACTGGTATATCCTCAGTCCCCGATCACTGGCGGACATGTATGCCATGTTGCCCTCGATATAAACACTAATGCCATCCTTGCCCGGAAATTCGCTGATCTCGTACATCGCCATCGGATCGCTGACATCGTACACGGTCATCTGGTTCAGATCGACGTACGCGTAATCGCCGAAAATTTCTATCCCGTTTGCATAGTATGTAAGGACGGTATTAACAATCGATGCGGTATCCGGAGTGCTGATATCGACCACCTGGATTCCATGGCCATCCTCGGCTACAATCGCGTAATTCCCATGGACAGCGACGCCATTCGTATCGTATCCGGGCATAGCAACAGTATTCACAATATGCGCCCCCAGCACCGGATCGACATCGATTACCTGCAAACCGTTGTCTTCGTCGGCTAAATACACATAGCCATTTGCATGAACGACATCAACAGGTTCACCCGGAATTACAACAGTGGTTACGAGTTCAGGGACCATCGAATTCGTGATATTTACAATTTGGAGGCCTTCAGGATCGTTTGCGATATAGGCATAATTTCCATAGACATCGATTGCCTGCGCGTAACCTTCCATGTCCAGGTTGCTTATAACATTTGAAACGGCGGGAGAACTGACGTTGACAATATGCAATCCTCCGGCGCCTCCCGCTACATAACCGGTATTGCTGACTATCTCTATTTCTAATGCATAACCGTAAAGTTCAATTGTTTTTACAATGTATGCGGATTCCGGCGGATCGACATCGACAATACTTAAGCCCCCGGACCGGTCGCAGACATACGCATATCCGTCCTTAGTGGCCGCATCATATGATAATCCGAGCGTATCGACTTCCGCCACGATATGCTCGGACCCAGCTGAACTCACATCAATCACCGTCAAACCTGCCCAGGAATCCGCCACAAACAGCATTCCGTTCTGCCACGAAACACCGCAGGCATATCCAGGGGTATCCAACTCGTTTTCTAGAAACGCGTTCGGGGGATCATAAATATTGACAATCTTTATCCCACCCCAGCTCTCGGCTGCGACATAAGCATAATTATCTACAAGGACCACATCTCTCGGCCACCCTGACCCCATATGCACATCGGCCAGAATAACCGGCGATTCCGGAGTTGTTAAATCAATTATCCGGAGACCATTATTTGAATCGCATACGTATGCAAAACCATCCCTTGCCGCCACCCCCATCGCGACGTTCCAAAAATCGTTCACGGTACTCACATGGTGCGACTGTTGCGGGGGATCGACATCGTAGAGCATAA
>DAOVJF010000542.1 GCA_030673355.1 Planctomycetota bacterium
AACATCCGAAGCCTCATGGTATCCGTTCGAGAGGATCAGGAGACAAATATAAATATAACATATGTAGGTTATTCAATCCATTATCATAATGATATCCTTTCAGCATTAATCATATCCTGTGCCGGGAGACCGGAAAATCGTAGCGACTTCCCTGCCTCATATAATTTGACCGGGGGGAGTCAGCTTGACACTTGTATTTCAATATGTTAAAAATTCCAGTTCGCGCAGGGATGAATATATGAACCTGCTCGAATAAAAAAGTTTGCGAACCTTTTTATGTTTTCGTGTGTCAGTATGTCACTGAGGGCATAATTTTTAAATCGAGATAAAAGGAACCAAATCGGTAAGGGAGACAGATCCCAGCAATGATCGAAGTCAAAAACCTATTCAAATCGTATGGAAGCACAAAGGCGGTTGACGACATTTCCTTCACGATTAACAAGGGAGAGATCGTGGGGTTACTTGGCCCCAACGGCGCCGGTAAAACCACGGCCATGCGGATATTGACCTGCTATATCTCCCCGGACTCGGGTGAGGCGTCAATCGGCGGTTACAGTATCCTGAACCAGTCACTGGACGTTCGGAGGATAATCGGGTACCTTCCCGAAGCCGCGCCACTTTACCAGGAGATGAATGTTGTCGACTACCTTGGGTTCATAGCCGATATCCACGGTCTCGGGGTAAAAAAGAAATCCCGTATAGATGAGATGATCGATATAACCGCGCTGAACGAGGTTGTGTTCAAGGATATCCACGAGCTTAGTAAAGGTTACCGCCAGAGGGTCGGACTTGCGACCGCGATGATCCACGATCCGGAATACCTGGTTCTCGATGAGCCAACCACCGGGCTGGACCCGAACCAGATAGTGGAGATAAGGAATCTGATTCGCGAGATCGGGCACGACCGGAACAAGTGTGTCATGCTCTCGACGCATATCCTTCCAGAGGTCGAAGCCACATGCGACCGGGCTATTATCATCGATGAGGGCAAAATTATCGCTGAGGGCACAACAACGGAGCTGTCCGGGTTCGCCCGCGGGTCGGATATCTATCATATTGGGGTTATCGGTAACGCGAATATCGTGGAGTCCGCATTAAAATCTCACCCAAAAATCGCGGATTTCAATTTGAGAGAGGACCTGGGTGAAAATCGTCTTATCTATGATGTCACATCCAACGCGGACCAGGACATTTCCGAAGAGATATTCGATATGGCAGTAAAGTCCGGTTTTAAGCTTTCAAGGCTGACACGTGAAACCGCCAGCCTTGAGGATGTATTCCGGACCCTGACAACAAAGGAGGTGAGGGCAAAATGAATCGAGTAGCACCAGTATTTCAAAGGGAGCTTTCGCAGTATTTCAACTCACCGCTCGGTTTTATCTACATCGATGTATTCCTGCTACTGACCGGGTTTTTCTTCTTCGAGCTGTTTTCGTTTTTCCTCGCGGAACAGGCGACCATGAGAAACCTGTTCCAGCTTTTACCGTGGGTTTATTTATTCTTCGTGCCCGCGATATCCATGAGGCTTTTAGCGGAAGACAAGAAAATTGGAACCGTGGAAGTGCTGATGACGTTACCGCTCAGGGACTGGGAAGTTGTCCTCGCTAAATATTTCGCGTCATTTGTTTTCCTTACAGTCGCACTTCTCCTGACATTCCCGCTGATCCTTGTCGTGAAGCAGGCTGCGACACCGGGGGTTCTCCTCGATTACGGCCCTGTTTTCGGAGGATACATCGCGGCAATATTAATGGGCGGGGCGTTTCTCGCGGTTGGTATATTTTTCTCAAGTTTAACCGACAACCAGATAGTGGCGTTTATTCTTTCCATAGTCACGATGGCGATATTCCTGTTGATCGGAATTCCGAATGTCGCTGGAATTTTCCCTCCGGGGCTGCACAAATTCGTTCTCAATATCAGCCTTATCAGTCACTTCTACTCGGTCGAGCGAGGGGTAATCGATTCGCGTGACATGCTCTACTACCTGTCGGTAATTTTCATATTCCTGTTCGCCACGATCCGCATGGTGGAAAGCCGGAAGTGGAAGGCGTGATGGAGGCGAAAAAAAATGCGTAAAGCAGCACAAATATCACAGAACACAATAGAAGTAATTATCATAATCGGGATTGTTATT
>DAOVJF010000230.1 GCA_030673355.1 Planctomycetota bacterium
AAATCTATTTGCAATGTTCAATGTTGTAGAAGTGAGAAAAATTTGTGCATAGGGGACTGGCTCACAAATTTACCGGCTATGTTAGAGGTCAATCCTTTGTTTATGTACCCCGGTAAATTTGAGTGCCTGTCCCCGGCCATTCCACTTATGATACAATTCTCGCGTGCAAGAGCCGGACATCAACAGCCTTCTGGAATCTACCCTCAAACCCGGGGTCATGGGACATCGCGCACTCGGACGCCTTCTTCGCCTGATCGATGACAATCATCCTTGTGCCGACGAAATCGACGAAGCGGTCAAATCTACCGCGTTCAAAGCGCCTCGAATTGGGCTGACCGGCCCCCCTGGATCCGGAAAATCCTGCTTGATCGCATCGGCTTTAGAAATCCTCGCTGAGACCGAAGGCAAAATCGGAGTGCTCGCGGTCGATCCGACAAGCCCATACACCGGTGGTGCCTTACTCGGCGATCGTGTACGCCTGAAAGGTCCTACCGCGGAAAATGTTTTTTTCCGATCCCTTGCAAGCCGTGGATCTGTCGGGGGAGTTTCCACAGCGATCTGGCCTGCATCGAGGTTGCTCGACTGGTGGGGAGCCGGTCTGATCCTGATCGAAACTGTCGGAAGCGGCCAACTTGGCACCGTCGTCGGAGATGTCGCGGATATTGTAGTCGCGGTACTGACACCTGAAACCGGCGATGGCATCCAGTCG
Source organism: Planctomycetota bacterium (assembly GCA_030673355.1). GTDB lineage: Bacteria > JAJVIF01 > JAJVIF01 > JAPKYR01 > JAPKYR01 > JAPKYR01. Next base: position 710 of record DAOVJF010000230.1, read on the forward strand.
ATGAAAGCCGGAGTTATGGAACTCGCGGATTGTTTTATCGTAAATAAATCCGATCGGCAGGGATCGGAAATCATGATGAAGGAACTCAGGATCGTTAAAGAGGAAGCCGAAACTGTGGGCCGTGCGGTCGAGGTTTTCAGCACGTGTGCGGTGAAAGATGAGGGAATCCGGGAGGCGATCGATGGTTTGAACTCGCTATGGAACCGTCTCCAGAAATCCGGCGAGATCGCAAAACGGAGACTCGAGCAGGCTAAACGCGAGGTTGCCAAGAGAACGGAAGCGGAACTTCACAAACGTGTAATCAGAAATCTTGGCGGTGCGGAAGATTATGAGAAAGCATTAAATAAATGGGGTAAGATGATCCTGGATGGGGAGGCGACCGCTTCGGAAGCCGCGAGGGATTTATTGAATTGAACAAATCCCCGCCGATCATGTCGGGATTATTACCTTTCACCCCTCACTGTAAAAATCCATCCCGTCCGCGCCGTATTTGAATTTCTTTTCCCCTTCAGCGGTATCTCCTTCTTCGGCTGATTTCCCATACAACGGGCGGATCAGGTGCTCCAGGTTCATATCCTGCCCGCCGCCGATCTTCTCAAAAATTTCCGCCACCACCTTCATCGGCAACTTCCCGACAAGCGGGTAAACTTCCTTCTCTTCCATCGCGCTGTGATTCCTGATAAGGCTCTGCGATGCGTAGGACGTTCTTAATATTTCCGCGGTGATGGAACTCTCGATCTTATCTCCGGACCTGAGCACCGGCAGTAGCTCCCTGATCCGCACCACGAATTCATGCATCTGGCCGTGCTCGCGTGTAAAACATCCGAGCGCATGTTTAATTTCGAGATTCTCCGATCCGATGTGCTCAATGATCGCGGGGATTAATAAATTCTCCTCATCGCGATAATGGCCTTCGGAGATTTCGATGAAAGCGTCGAGGCAATCGGCTATTTGGTTGCGAAGCAGCTTGTTATCCGGATTAGAGATTTGGGATTGGATATCGTCGGGAGCGAGTAAGTCGACAAGCCGGTCGGCATGCTCGATGACTTGTCGGTGTTCGATGATCCATATTTCGACGGGTGTGCGCATTGTGAGAAATTGTTTGTTGGCAGACCGCTCACTTACGGTAGCGGTTACTGGCGGTGCACTGTTAATGGTATACTACATCCTCGAAGTTTGAAAGGACATCACCATGCAATTCAGAAATGACGGCCGTGAACTCGACCAGCTTCGCGATATTCAAATCATCCCGAATTATATCGAACAACCGCTTGCGAGTGTGCTTTACAAGCAGGGTAAGACCTGGGTGCTTGCCGCGGTGGATGTCGACGACCAGGTGCCGCGACACGCGAAGGAGCGTACTGAAGGATGGCTGACCGCGGATTACGCGATGTTGCCGGCGTCCACCCGTCCGCGATCCAAACGCGAGGCACGGTCCGGGAAGCAGTCGGGGCGGACGGTCGAAATCCAGCGGATCATCGGACGGTCGCTCAGGGCGGTAACAGACCTTTATAAATTCCCGGAGCATACGCTTTATATCGATTGCGACATCCTTCAGGCCGATGGGGGCACACGGACAGCGTCGATCACGGCGGCGTATATCGCGCTCGCGATGGGAATCGAGAGGCTGATCGATGTCGGGCAGCTCGCGGAGAATCCATTGAACGATACTCTCGCCGCGATCAGTTGCGGAATCGTGCAGGGATTCGAGATTCTCGATATGAATTACAGCGAGGACGCGATGGCTGAGGTGGATGTGAATATCGCGATAACGGGTAGAGGTAATTACGTGGAGATCCAGGGCACGGCGGAAGGGAAGGCGGTCGAACCGGAGAAATTCACGAGGCTTCTCGATCTCGCCCGGAAAGGTGTCGATGAAATAAACACAAAAATGCGCGAGGTTCTGTCGGAAATTGACGTCGCATTACCCGGTGGAAAGTAATTTAGCCCAAACAAATAGATGATCCTTACAGAGGCACGACCGTCAGGGAGTGCACAGAACAGTAGCCTGACTGCCCTAAACAGAGGCACGACCGTCAGGGAGTGCACCGGTGCAATATGAGGAAATTGATCATCAACCGCATCCACCTGTATTGCGATTTCTGGGTTATACTTCACCCTGATGAAACTCCTTATCGCGACAACCAACGAGGGTAAGGTCCGTGAAATTCAAAAGCTCACGCTCGATCTTGGTGTTGCGATAGTCCACCTCGGCGATCCTTCGCTTCCCGATATACCCGAAGCGGTGGAAGATGGAGAGACTTTCGCTGAGAATGCCCTGAAAAAAGCAATGCACTACGGCACTCTTTCCGGGTTGCCGACTGTCGCAGAGGACGCGGGGCTTGAGATTCCATCGCTCGATAACTGGCCTGGTGTTCATTCCGCGAGGGTTGCGAATACCGATGAGGAAAGGGTTGCACTAGCACTGGGAAAAATGAAAGAAATTGAAGGGGAGAATCGAATCGGGAGATTTGTGTCTTTTGTCGCGTTTTATAATCCCAGCGATCAAACATCCGAATTTTTCAAGGGGATTGTTGAGGGAGAAATTCTCGAGGAGCCTCGTGGGGAGAACGGGTTTGGTTACGATCCGATTTTTTATTATCCTGAATTAAAAAAAACATTCGCGGAACTGACAAGTGAGGAGAAAAATTCGGTCAGCCACAGGGGACAGAGTTTCAGGAAATTTGCGGAGTGGCTGGGGAAATTCGGAATCCAATTAATAAGCAAGTAGCCCGGAAACCCTTAGAAGAATATTCCACCATTTTTTATATTGCGGCATGGGTTTCCGGGATCGAACTGTTCTATGAGTCCTGATATTTTTCAATACGAATTGATTTTAAATTTGGTGCCCGAGGCCGGACTTGAACCGGCACGCCGATCTCTCAGCAGGGGATTTTAAGTCCCCGGTGTCTACCAATTCCACCACTCGGGCACATTATCAATATCCTTAATATGACTCCACCCGATCATTCGGGCACGACCATCACATTTTAAACCATAATTACCAGATAAAAACCCCAAAAAACGGCAAAAATAAATTCCCGCCTTTACTACATAGCTTCGCGTAGTAAATGGCGAGAATGATCTGCGTTTTTAAATTCCATCCTCCCGGAATCTTATCTCTTCTTCTTTCCGACCTTGGCTTCCTTGCTGCGCTTGATATCAAGAAGCCTTTCTTCTGACTGCTTCTTGTATCGACGGAGTTTGTCTTCGTTCGTTAAGGGACGGTCACCGCGTCCGCCACGGTCGCGTCCACCTCGATATCCCCCATCGCGTCCACCACGATGGTCACGTCCGCCACGATCATCACGATGCTGTCGATCCTGCCGGCCGGAAGTTTCGCTCGATGCTGGCTTCTCCTGAGGTTTATCTTTTGGCGCGCCAGCCGGTGCTTCGGATGCCCCTTCCGCCTTTACTTCCGGCTCTTTTTCAGCAGTCGGCTCAGGCTTAACTTCAGCCTTAGCTTCAGTCTCCTTAGGGGGATCGGGAGATTCGGGAGTTGATTCCGTTGCCGGTGTCCCTTCCGCTTTTACTTCAGGTTCACTCTCAGTTGCCGGTACAGGTTTAACTTCGAGATCCTTCGGAGTATCGGGGATTTCGGGAGTTGATTCGGTTGCTGTTGTCTCTTCAGACCCTGTTTCTTTTTCTTCGGTCAAACTTATTCCACCACCTAAAATTTTCGGAGGTTAACAAAATACTGTAACATTACCGATTATAGGTGTCAAGCAGGTTTGGCACATGGGTTAATTAACAAGGGCTGCTAAAAAAACGAAAATATCAACCGATCCTTTCTATTTCTTAAACGATAGTGAGTTACTGTATGGTATTATTCCGGCATGGAAGAGACAATCGAGCGCGTGCTGGTGGTGAAAACCGACTGGATTCATTCCCTTTATGATAAAAGAGGTTTCATCCCCGATATTCATCCTGAGTTCATAAAGGAACTCCCCGAGAGGGCATTTTTTATGGAACGTCCCGATGCCGAAATCGATCCGTCGTTCCGGCAGGTGATTTCATATACTCTTGTATGTTTTAAAGGAAAATACCTGACTGTGACTCGGCATGATACCCAGGGCGAAGCCAGGCTTCATAACAAGATGAGCTTCGGAATCGGTGGCCATATCAATCCGGTAGATGAAATAGAAACGGACATTCTCGATTCCGGCCTCAAGCGGGAACTTTCCGAGGAGCTGAATGTGGATGCCCCGCCGGGGTTTAACGATCTTGAAGTCCTGGGTCTGATCTGCTCGGACGCGAACGAGGTCAGCAGGGTACATCTCGGTGTGGTGCTCAGATGGGACGTGAATGAACCGGTCGAAATACGCGAAACCGATAAAATGCACGGCGAATACCTTGCGCCGGATGAAATCGGCCGGCACCACGATCGTCTTGAAAACTGGTCGCAGCTTGTCTATGATGGCCTGATCAGACGGTCGGCATGTCCGGGCATATCCGGATAAAGCAATTTTTATCCCTGTTCATTGAGGTTTTATCTATGGACTCCGAAGTATCGCCCCAACCTGAAAATCCTGACACAAAACCTAGGCCGG
>DAOVJF010000548.1 GCA_030673355.1 Planctomycetota bacterium
GAACCATCGCGTGTATCCATCGGGGTGCAGAAGCCTGGTTTCATCGATGTCCGCGAAAACCAGTGGAGGAATCGACAGCGTTCCTGGTGTCATGAGAATGAACTTTACATCGAATATCGAGAATTGCTTCTTTCCGGGGAATGGGTGGGCGATCGTCATGTCGAGTACGAACAGACCGCTGGGCGGATCTGATTCAGCCGGGACAGAAACAAGCGACAAACCCATCGTGTTATTTATTAATCCTGTGATGTTGACATGTATGTCGCTTGACCGTGATGGGATAATCTCTACTTCACCTGTTTCCTTGTTGAAAACCATCGATCCTGAACCGATCAGGTTGCGTGAGGAAACAGTAATATCGGAAGTGGTGTTTTCATCAATGTCCGGTTGTATTCCCGGAGATGCAGGATCGCCGGCACAGGAAACCTGAATGGCGACCACGCTAAGCAATATCATAGTTAGCAGGTAATATTTTCTAAGCAATTGTAACCTCTCTTTGGCAGTATCGGATTTATAATTTAATTATACTCAAAATCGATATGGGTTAAAAAAACCTGACTGTTGATAAATCAATACAGATCCAGAATTCTTAAGCCGGTAGATCCGTTCACTTCCCAGTAATAATCATCATAAATTTCAGAATCATAGAGCCAGTACCCATTGGGCTCCAGAATTGATTCACCCATCAAAACACTGTCGTTGGGATACAGGAACGCGTAATACACTGGTTGGAATCGGCCCTGGAGATAAGCGAACTGGCCGTCAATAACAAACTCCGTGAGATATTCGCCCGGTGCGTACGACAGGGTATTAACATAGGATGGGGTAGAGGGATCGGCCAGGCTGAAGATATCCATGCTGTTATTCATCCCGACGAATAAATTCAGGTTATTATTCTCGAGTTCCATGATCTCATCAACTGCAAGGTATGAAGCACCCGCTACGGGGTTGAGGGGATCGACGATCGAATAAACCTGCATTGTCTGATCTATTGAGGCATACAGATAATTTCCGTATACCGACAGGTTCTCAATTTCATCCGCTGTAACCTGGCTGGATCCAAAAACAGGGCTTGCAGGATTTGTAATATTGTATGTCGTTAATCTCCCATTGGGACTTGCATCAATAGACATTCCAAGGATGAGAGTATTTTTTGTCGCGACGGCTGACCTGATTCTATCTGCCGGGCCTGTAGAAGTGAGGCCGTATAATAAAATAGATGGTGGTGTACTGCAGTTCCATAACAGGAACTCGCGCTGGCCGCATGTAATAAGTATGTTATTGTACTTGAAAATATCGTACAGTCGGGTAGTAATATTATAAGCCGCCTGGCCGTGTATGTTGTTCATATCAGAAATATTGAGCAGGACGATCTCACCATAGTCCTGGTAATTCTGAACAACATATACGTAATCTCCGACCCTTGCTATACTTTGTGGATTGTTAACCACAAGCAGTCGGAACTTCAATATCGGGTTCGCGGGATTTGCCAGGTCAAACAGATGCATGCCGGCTGCCGACGGAGTTGTGGCAAGGGTGGCTCCGAGGATATCAATATCGCCTCCCCAGTCTACGAGAACATCGTTGTCAACGGTGACAGGAGTCGAAGGTATTGCGACATTAATTGTCTGGATCCCGGCCTGCCTGCTGCCTGCATATACATAATTCCCTGCAATCGCTAAGTGAGCTGGAACGCCCAGGATGTCACCCCATCCGAGTTCAACCAGTCCGCCTGGCGTCTGCTCGTACACACCCAGCCAGCCGTCTCCCGTGTAATCTTTGTCGTTCCCCACGTACACATATGACCCGCCGACCACAAGCGAGTGATTCATGCCAAAAGGTATTGTAAAAGTACCGTCGGTGGTCATTGTTCCGGGATTCTCAACACCAATGGAGTAAAGTTCGTGGTCCGCTGCCATAACAACCCTTGTAATTGGTCCTTCCGGATCCATGAGGCTCATATGCCACAATGAATTGGTGCCAATATCCTTCACTCCAACCTGTGTCGGTGTCGCAGGACTCGATGCGTATTCATAAGCAATAAGTTGATTGGGTAACTCCC
>DAOVJF010000289.1 GCA_030673355.1 Planctomycetota bacterium
CCTTTATCCATTTCTATCTGTTGGATCGGGCATGCCTCCGTGCATGGGTTGCACGGGATTTCTTCAACACAACGTATGACAGGGTAAACAGGACCATGTTTATCGGGGATTTTGAATTCGCTTACCGGACCCGGCTTCGCTCTCAGGATTTCACTGGTCTCATCCCATTCCTTCGGGATTTCAGTGTCGTAGCCTAAAGCCTGCAACATCCTTCGACCCACAATCTTCCCGGAGAAAATAGCGGCGGATGCTTCGGCGATTTCCTCAGCATCGCCTGCGGCCCACACGGGAATTCCAAAATCCTTCGCTTTCCGGTAAAGTTCGTCCACCGGTGACAGGCCGACCGCAATAAGTACCGTATCCACATCGAAAGTATGTTCGGTGCCCGGAACCGGTTGCCAATTTTTATCTATCGCCGCGATCGTTACTTTTTCAACCTTCTCTTCCCCGTCGACCCTTAGAACGGTGTGGCTTGTGTAGATCGGAACACCAAGGCGTTTGAGTTTATCCTCATGGACCTTATACCCGCCGCATTTCGGAAGCGCTTCGACAAGTCCGACAACTTCGATACCCGCCTGGATAGCGTGATAACCACCGATCAACCCGACATTTCCGCCGCCAACGATGAACAATCGTTCTGTCGGCCGGATAAGATCGCGGTTCACGAGGGTCTGGAAAGCACCGGCGCCATAGACTCCCGGGAGGGCGCATCCCGCGAAAGCGAGGTTCTTTTCGCGCGCTCCGGTCGCAACCAGGAGATGCTCGGGTTCAACCAGGAAATATTTTCCATCCCTCACAACACCGACTTTTTTATCCTTGAAAACGCCGACAGCCGACGCGTTCAACCAGATTTTAACGGAGTCCTGTTTACCAACCTCTTCCGTGAGAATTTTTCCGATATCGAATCCGCGAGTACCCGCCCAGCAATCCGCGACCGACCCGAAAAAGCCGTGGGTCTGGAGGGTGAGTTTCCCGCCAAGTTCATGTTTATCATCGATCAGGAGGGTATCGACTCCCCTGTGCCCGAGCTCGATTGCCGCTGAGATTCCCGATGGTCCCCCGCCTATAATGAGTACATTGACATGGAGGGTGTCCACTGGATCGAAGCCTTTGATTTTATCGTCCTCGTGCAAATGCGGCAGTCCTTCAAGGCTCTTCACCCGCATACCAGGTGCGACCATGACCATGCAGGCTTTAACAGGCGCATCGTTCGCGAGCACAAGGCATTGCGAGCACTGGCCGTTCGCACAGAAAATTCCCTGTGGAGCATCGTCCTTCTGATGGTGGCCGAATATGTGAATCCCGCATGCGAAAAGCGCGGACGAGATCACTTCGCCTTCATAAGCCTTGTAAGGTTCACCATTGAAGGTGAAAAGGATCTCGCGACGCTCCACAACATCGAGTATCGGGTGGGTTTCTATTCTGTACTGGTCTGTCACGGTTATTAACCTTTTATCTGAGGTAAGCTACTCAAATTATGCGCCTGCGAATTCCTCGTGGACCGTGTGCTTTCCTGAGAGAAATCCGTACAGGCCTTTTATTTCAATAGATGTTTCTTCCCATGAGCCAGGGCGGCGACCTTCGAGCAATCTCACAAGCATCCTGGTTGATGGTATAAGGACAGTTACCGCGCCTGTGCGATCGGCGGCCTTGAGGAAATCGGTTTCGAGGCGTTTGGTTACCGAATCGAACTGGCCCCATCCTCCGAACGTGGACGGGTGGCCGCCCTCGATTTCTTTTACCGTTAATCCCGGGATGCTTTTCAATAATTTCCTTACGGAGTCCAATCCGTCATGATCGGTATACAAATCAGGAGATTGAATCGCGACCGTTTCCTTTGCCGACAGGAATGTAAGTTTGCCGCCATGTTCGACAAGGAAATCGACAAGCCGCATGACCTTGAAGTCCCAGTCATCGATGTATCTCGGATATCTGAACCTTAACGTGTAATAACAGTCATCGCAGGTTGTGACTATTGTTTTAACGCCCCGCGATTTGAACATATCGCGGTTACGGTTACCCAGGATTATAAAAGCCTCCATATCGCCCGCATGGAACCGGTCTCCACCGGCATCGACTTCATCGGGGAGGACGACCGGATGAATCCCGACTGAATTCAGGAGATCGATAGCCGCGCGGAATTCTTCGGTCGGTTTGAATCCGATTTCATCCCCGAGAAGGATGTCCAGGTAGGGAGAATCGCCGACAAAGAGCCCTACATCACCTTTTTCATTTTCATCGGCGACATGAAGCGATTCATCGATCCATTCAAGGCGGTTTTGCCTGGACTCCTGTTTGATCTGGATCGATACGATAGCATCCAGAGCGCCTCCGAATGCCATCGGCGAGAACTCTTCCTGTTTTCCTACAGCGGAAATACATGTATCGGCGCATTCCGGGAAACTCGCGTTAGTTGTCGGTGAACATAACTCGCAACCGATACAGTGCCGTATAAGTTTCGGGAACCATCCGGTTTTAGCTTCATCGATCAGCCGAGACGGGACAAAATCCTCGCGGTATTTTGTGACAGGGCAATTGGAATCGACCGGACGTTCGGTTCCGTCAGCCAGTTCACTGTCACATTTAACGCCTAAAAGGTTATGTTTATCGTGGTCAGTCACTTGTTTTCCCGATAAAAATAATTCTATCCGTATCTATACCCGCGATCATCGCGAGGTCGATTGCCGTGTTAAATGCTTTAATAGCTTCCGTACACCCAAACTTATGAACGCATGAATTTTCTCCGCAGCTTAATACAGCGACTTTTTCATATCCGGATGAGATCGCCTGCAGGATTTCCCCGATCCCGACACGTCCGGAACATGGCAATTCGATTTTTTTAATTTCGCCGCTTCCGAAAATTGCGCGCACGGTTTCGGAATTCGGGTCCCGGCGTGTACAGTAAAACAGGAGTCCCTTTCCGTTATCTGACATGGGATTGCTCATTGAACGCCCTCCCATATCGCCTTGTGAATAAACTCAAGTGAAGTTTTGCCCTGGTTGATTGCCCTTGCGGGACAGGTGGCAATACATGTTCCGCATCCCTTGCAGGCGGTGATATCGATTCTGGAAACCAGGCCGTAATCCGGATCGGGTGAAATCCGCGGCGCTTTGTAGTCGCAGACATCTTCACATACCCCGCATCCCCGGCAGCGTTCAGGAGTGACCTGTGCCGCAAAAAAGTTCACATCATCGGGGAAACCGACGGTTGTTTTCTCTCGAATACTTCGGGCAATGTCCACCGGTATGCGGATTATAACTTCGTTCCCATGTTCATCCGTCGCGGTACCACGCTTTTGATAACAGCTCGATACACAAACCGCGCATTCCTCGCACGGACCGCAGAGAAGACATCGCCTGGCTTCATGAGTCGCTTCCCACATCGTGAAAGGAAGTTCTGCTTCGAGAAAATCGGTTTTACGTTCTTTCACCGGACGGACTTCCGGGCGGAAGATTTCAGATGGGGTGTCGGATGGATTACCCACTTCCCAGCCTGAGACCTTGATCGGTTTTGATAGGGTTCCGATAGTCCCCGTAACCCCCTTGATATAACGGTTAATGCCAATAGCCGCGCGATGCCCAAGTGCGACCGCTTCGACAACCGATTTCGGTCCGGAAACCACATCCCCTGCCGCGAAAATTCCCGGGAGCCCTGTGCCCATCGTATCGAGGTCAACGTCGACAGTTCCCCAGGTATGGCGGCTCAATTTACCCCAGGGTGTATCGGGCACAAAATACGCCGCGTCGATTACCGTATCGCAAGCGATAATTTTTTCCGATTCCGGGTCCGGGACATAAGCCACCCGACCCGTATGATCCGGTTCGCCAGGTTCAAGGTCAATAATTTTGACGCCGGAAACATATTCGTTTTTACTTTCAATTGAAATCGGCCGGGTCAGCTCATGAATTACAACGCCTTCTTCCTCCGCTTGTTTTACAGTCCCGTGGTCGGGCTGCATGTGCTCTTTTCTGCAGGGAACCAGCCAGTGGACTTTTTCCCTCCCCCGGCGGATCGCGGTCCTCGCGCATGCAAGTGCCTGGACACCCGATCCCAGGACAACTACCCTTCCTAATTCTTCACCGCTTTTACCGCTTCCGTACTCACGGTTCTGTTTCATAAATTCAACTGCACCGGTAACCCCCGCGAGCCGTCCACCCGGAATCCATCCCGGACCGGTAAGGCCTTTCCATCGTGCCGATGCTCCGGTCGCGAGCAGGACCGCATCGAAACCCTCTGATAACAGGCTGGTAAGGCCTGTCTCGCCGTGGATTGCCCGTCCGCATTTTATTATTACCCCGAGATCCGTAATTCGTTCGATATCGCGGTTCACAGCACTCGAAGGCAGTTCAAATTCTGGAAGGACCTGTGTCAGCATACCGCCCGGTTCGGCCTCCTTCTCGAGTACCGTCACGCTGTGTCCCATTAGGGCCAGGTCGTGAGCTGCGGTGAGTCCGGCAGGACCGCTTCCGATAATTGCGATTCTGTTTCCGGTCGGTGGAGGGAGATCGGGAAGAGGTGCGTCTTCACCTTTGCGGGATTCGTACTCCGTGACA
>DAOVJF010000107.1 GCA_030673355.1 Planctomycetota bacterium
AAAAGGCGGGCTGATTCAAGCCGCTACCCGTGGCGACGGCGCCCGTGGCGAGGATGTCACGGCCAATGTCCGGACAATAAATTCTGTGCCGCTTACGATTGAAATCGACCAGAATCTGATTGTCCAGGGAGAGGTTTTTATTGGTGAAAAGGAATTCCTGAGATTTAACCATGAGCAGGAGCTAAAAGGAGAACGGACATACGCTAATCCCCGCAATACAGCGGCGGGAAGCCTTCGACAGCTCGACAGCAAAATCACCGCCACGCGTCCACTCGACTGTTTTATCCATTCGATCCGAAATTATGACGACCTCGAAATAACCCATCATTACGATGCCCTTGAAAAGCTCTATAAACTTGGTTTCAAAGTTACTCCATTAAGGTTGAAGGCTCTGGGAATTGAGGAAGTCATCAATATCGCGGGTGAGCAGAAAAAATACAGGGAGAAGCTTGGCTACGGAATCGACGGGCTGGGTGTAAAGGTCGATGAGTTTCGTCTCCAGGAAATCGCGGGATCTGTGGCGAGGGCGCCAAGGTTCGCCATCGCCTACAAGTACCCGCCGCGCGAGGGAACTACCACGATTCTCGATATCCAGGCAAGTGTCGGCCGGACAGGAACTTTGACTCCGGTCGCGACTTTCGAGCCGTTGTTTCTCGACGGCTCCACTGTTTCTCACGCAAGCCTGTACAACATGGGTGAAATTGAGAGGAAAGATATCCGTGTCGGCGACAGGGTGGTGATCGCAAAAGGCGGCGATGTAATTCCAAAAGTTATCAAGGTGCTGGATCCCGGTAGCGAAGAGCACCTTAACCGCCCCCGGTTCAAAATGCCGGAGAATTGCCCGATCTGCGATTCCGATGTTGTTCGCGATCCTGACGAGGTGAGTTTCCGTTGCGTTTCAAAAAACTGCAGGGCCGTACTGCTCAGGCGTATCGAACATTTCGTAAGTAAGGCTGCGATGCGTATCGAGGGTATGGGCCCGAAAATTATCGAGCGATTCCTCGATGACGGTTTGATAAAAGATATACCCGATCTCTATCACCTGGATTATGGCTATATAGCATTGATGCCTGGTTTCGGGCAGAAATCCAGAGACAACCTTGAAGAGGAAATCAAAGGGTCGATTTCACAGCAACTGTGGCGGCTGATTCACGGGATTTCAATTCCCGGGGTCGGTGCTGAGGTCTCAAAGATACTGGTTAATGAGCTTGGGAGTTTTGACAGGATCGAGGAAGCTGACGAAGAAAAGCTCGCGGCGATCCTGGGAATCGGCCCTGTTCTTGCCGAAAATATTCATTCATTTTTCAGGGAACCTCATGGTGAAAAACTTATCAAAGATTTAAAAGATGCCGGACTACAGGCATTTACCGAGGTTACCGAAACCAAGCCCGACCTGGCATCCGGGCCGTTTTCCGGAAAGACAGTGGTTCTGACAGGCGCGCTTCAGCAATTCACCAAAGATGAAATGAAGGGTAAGCTGAACGGGGCGGGAGCGAAGGTTACCGGAAGCGTTTCGAGTAAAACCGACTTCGTAATCGCCGGCGAAAAACCCGGAAGCAAATTCGATAAAGCCGTGAAACTCGGGGTAGAGGTTCTTTCCGAAGAAGACGCAATCAGGATGCTGAGAGATTAGTTAACAGGCCGTAAAATTCCGTATGAGATTTAAATCAGATTCTCTGGTTTCCCGATCGTCTCTTTAGTATTATTTAAGATTAATAAAAACTTCAAACAGGAACTTAAAATGATCAGGAACATATTATATACAGTGATCATTTCCATTCTGCTAATCGGAACCATTGTCCAGGCGCAGGATACAGATTCAACAATTTCGGGATCCAACTCTGACATAACCGGTGAATGGATCACACAGGGCGGTAACGTTGTCGATGTTGAACTTACCGGGACAACTGTCACTATGTATTTCCCATACTTCGCAAAGCGGATGACCGCTTCTTTTAACGGAGAGGTGCTTGTATATATCACGCATTATAACGACCCGAATATCGAGGAGTGTTACCTGGACGTACCCGAGTCGGAGAGGAGCATCTGCGAACGGTTTGTTCAGGCCGGGGACGCACGTCACAGGTTCACGCTCTCGTTATCCGATGACGGGCTTGTACTTGCCGGAGTAAAGGAAATAAATGTCCTGCACTGCACCTGGGATACCGATTCAAACGGGAACACATCGAATCACCGTCCGACAGGTTATATATGGGAATATTTCTCCGATTACCAGTGGCGTCGAGCCAACTGCGATTTCAACGCCCTGCCATCGCTGACCGGCAACATAATTGAAAAATACGAGCTGCTGGAGATTATTTTCGACCGCTTCGGACTCCGTGCTGAATTCAACCTTGGCGATTTTGAAGTAATGGACAGGATTAAAATTAAATATTCGCAGAATTACATCGATGCCGACAACGGAGAGTATGTTCCCAATGATGAAGCATCCGAGCATTTGCATCTTGAGCCACTCGACGGCGATGTTTACCTGGACGAAGTGACCGGGGATTATTTTATCGAATTGTATCCCTACGCGATGGAATCGTATATCAACCTGCTTAGCGGCCTGACTATGCTCTGCCACCAGCTTCACGCGCTTGAATCGCTTGATTCCGATCTCCAGCGTCCGACAACTGAGATGGAACTCGATGCTGTTAATTATGCCTGGAACCACAGGCAGGCGTTGTGTACACTGGGCGATGAGCAGTTCGATCACCATATTGATTTCCTGTCACGGGCTTTAAGGTTCAGGGAGATGGCGGAGGACTGATTTCCCTGCAAGATTAATACGGCATCCATATCGAATTGCTATACAAATCATTCAGCTTAAAAAATTCATGGCAGATCCTGAACTCAGTTTTATAACGGTCAATTACAAAACACCCGATCTTGTAAACGGGTTGATCGACTCAATCCGGAAATACCCCCCGCCGTTTCCGTATGAAATTATTGTCGTCGACAATGATTCCGCCGACGGATCGGTCGAGAAAATATCGCACTCGCACCCGGATGTTACCCTTCTGGCCCTCCCGAAAAATATCGGGTTCGGCGCCGGAAACAATCGAGGCGCAGAAATCGCGAAGGGACGAATTCTCGTGCTGATCAATTCCGACTGTGAGGTTCGCGAGGAGAGTTACCAGAAGGGTATGGCATACCTTGATGGTAATCCGGATGTCGGGATTCTCGGCTTGAAGGTCACTACTCTCGAAGGCAGCCTGGAACAGACCGCGAGAGGTTTCCCCGACGCGTCGACCGGACTTTTCGGGCGGTCGACTTTCCTCGGAAAACTCGCGCAAAAATTCGGCAGGGCTGGAAAAGGAGGAGTTGCCGGAAAGAACCTCCTTGTCGATCCGGATAAAACCGAACCATATGATGTGGACTGGGTATCGGGCACGATTATGTTAATCCGCCGCGATTGCTGGGATGCGGTCGGTGGTTTCGATGAGGATTATTTCATGTACTGGGAAGATGCCGATCTCTGTTTCCGCGCTAAAAACGCGGGTTTCCGAACCGTATTTTTCCCCGGATCCTGCATCGCGCACGCTCCGGGCTCGAGCGCAAAAAAGAACCGGTCAAAGACCATCCGCTGGTTCCATGATTCTGCATACCTGTACATAAAGAAAAATGTCTCCCCCGGACCGTCATTCCTGAAGGCATTCGCGTGGCTTGCGTTGAACCTTCGCGCTTCAATCCTTATTGCGAAAGAAAATTTGAAGGTGTAAATTTTTAAAATGTTATCCGACAGCACTATAATTTTCGCAGGGTTAATCGCGTTTCCAGACTGGCTCACACAGGGCCCGGTACCGGTCATCATGGCAATCGCGTTTGGAGTGATCGTTTTACTGGTTTACGCTCATTTCCATATCAAGCGTGTCCAGCGCAACCTCCATGAACTGGGCAAGGGATATTATGAAAAGGAGAGGGTTATTTTTAACGATTTTAAAGCAGGGCTTTTAACCAGGAATGAATACCGGAGAAAACACGAACAGTTGGTTAATTCGATGCGCGAAGAGAGCAGGAAATTTACAGACGGGCCATAGCCGTGACACATGAAAATGGAAATTTCAAACCATTGAGAGTCGGTTTTATTACGATAGGCTGCCGTGCGAACCAGGCTGATTCGGCAAGAATGGTGTCCGGGATGCCGGAGAATTCAATCGAGGTCGACCCCTGGACGGATTCATGCGACCTGGTCATTATCAACACATGCGCTGTCACCGCTCGCGCCGAAGCCGATGCCCGTAAGCTTATCAGAAGGGCGAAACGGGTAAATCCCGGCTCGAAAATCCTTGTCACCGGTTGCGCCGTTCAGGTTGAAAGTAAAAAATGGTCGGACATGCCCGAGGTCGACCTGGTGATAGGCCTCAGGGATCGCGATGAAATAAAAAAATATATTACGAAAAATATGGGAGATATCGAGGTTGAGATCGGCAAACCATCGGGCGGTGTTGATGGCCCCACCCCATTAAAAGGCCACAGGTCGAGGCCATTTTTAAAAATCCAGGACGGCTGTACAAGGGGATGCGCATACTGCATAGTACCAATCGCGAGAGGGCCGGAACGATCGAGACATCCGGACCTTATCCGGCAAGATATTCACAATCTTTACAACGCTGGTTTCCAGGAAATTGTCCTCACCGGCGTTCACCTTGGGAGATGGGGTATCGACCTTGGCATGAATCTATCCGGCCTCCTCGATCTCTTTGATGAGATTGACCTTGATATACGGTTCCGGTTGAGTTCACTGGAGCCAATGGATCTCACCCCGGCACTGGTTAAACGAATGATCGCCCATCCATTGATATGCCCGCACCTTCATATTCCCCTGCAGTCGGGCGACCCGAAAATCCTCGATCTGATGGGACGTGGCCATTCGCTGGAGCACTATACGAAATTGCTTGATGCCGCACTCATGACCGATCCGGATACCGCCCTGGGATCCGATATAATGGTCGGTTACCCAGGGGAGGATGATCAATCATTCTTAAACACTTTTAATTACCTTAAAGATTCTCCCCTGACATACCTCCACATTTTCACATGGTCGCCGAGGGTTGGGACCCGTGCGGTGGATATTCCAAACCGTCCGCAAGGCAGCATTGTTAAAGGCCATATGAAGCGGTTAAAAGAGCTGGACAGACTAAAAAGAAGCCGGTTCATAGAGTCGCAAATCGGGAAGATCCGTCCCTGCCTGGTCGAACACCCGCCATACAGGTCAGGGGCAATAACAGCTATAAGTGATAATTATATCCGTGTAAACCTATTATCCAAAAATATTCTGAATTCTGTCGGTCAAGTCATTCCATTCAAAATAGATACTAATAATGATTTCTTGGATTAGCTGCAGGAATGAAGCTTCACTGTAGGCAGCTTGCATTGAAGGACAGGAAATGATCAAGGGCTTTAAACTTTTTGTTAATAAGGGCAAACCATCCCTCGCACTGATTGAATATGGGGATGAAAATGTCACGACTGAAAAAATTGTCGAGGCATTCAAGCTTGCTGAAGTCAATCCTGTCGATACGGATGCTATTGACAGTGCGTTGGATGAAGACATAGAAGCAACTTTACAGGTATCAGAGGCTGCACCGGAAAAATTCACCGGGGCCTGCTGGGTAACACTGGATGAAATCAATGGTATAGCAAAAATCAACCTATTTTCATCTTTCGGTGCCGGCAGGATAATGAGTGAGACGGATGTCCTGGATGAACTCCACCATGCCGGATGCGATGATTACTTTATTTTAAAGGACATAATCAGGCGAAATCTTGAAAGCCACCAGAAGAACAAGACTAAAGCTACTTTCAAAGTCGCCGAACGTCGTGATTCATCAATCAAGGTTGAAATTTCCAATGACAAGAGAACCGCATACCTTTCTTACATACATCCCTGGGGAGGGCAAAAACTTGATCTTGATGATGTACTTAAAGCGTTAAATGACTCAAATGTTGTATTCGGAATTAATGAGGGTAGGATTAAGGAAATCCTTGTAGAAAATACGGATGTGACCAAACAGCGGATCGCCGGAGCCAAGGATTCCGAAAACGGCGTGGATGGCAAGATCGAGTACCTTTTCGATGCTTTTCACAAGAACGCTCATCCGAAAATCAACGAAGATGGTTTCGCGGATTTCAGGGACCTTGACATTTTCGAGAACGTCGATGAGAACGCTCCCCTAGTCCGGAAAACACCGGCAACCCCAGGTGTAGACGGAACTGATGTAACCGGCAAGCCAATTAAAGCAACACCCGGGAAAGACCTGCAACTTTCCAAAGGAAAAAACACAATAGTATCAAGTGAGGATCCCAACCTCCTGATTGCCGCGAGAGCTGGATCACCCAAACTGCAACACAGCAAGGTCATCGTTGAGGAAGTGCTCATGGTAGATGATGTAGATTTCTCGACAGGGAATATACAGTTCAATGGAAACATAGTAGTTAAAGGTGTGGTGAATTCCGGATTCTCTGTCGAGGCGGACGGTGACATCACCTGTAAGGATACTGTCGAAGGGGCTGACCTTTCAGCAGGCGGAAGTATCTTTCTAAAACGCGGTATTAAGGGACTTGGAAAGAGCAGGATCAAGGCGGGAACAAATGTCCTGGCAAGGTTTATCGAAAGATGTACCGTTGACGCCGGCGGGTCGGTGATAGTTGATGAGGCAATTATTCATTCCGAAACATCAGCCGGTGAGACTGTTGAAGCCACAAACTCCAAGGGGTGTATTTTCGGAGGCCATATCAATGCAGGATCCCTTGTCAGGGCAAGTTATCTTGGATCGGAGATGGCTGTGGCAACGATTATAGAAGTTGGCGCGTCACCCCTTACAAGGCAACAGTTGGAAGAGCTGAATGAGAAAACCAAACAGAATAAAATTGAGCTGGATAATTCAGCCAAGAACCTTGGAATATTGAAATCATTGCGGGACAGATCCGGCCTTACACCCGATCGGGAAAAATTATTCCAGCAACTTGCAGTCAGGACCTTACAGTTAAAAACTGATATTGAATCCGCAACTGAACGCATTGAAGTATTGCAGGAAGAACTGCAGCATGCAGGTGAAGGAAGAATTGAAGCAAGGAAGACGATATACCCGGGAGTAACCCTGACAATTAAAGATGTAAGGACCCGAATCAATGAATCAAAGGATAAGGCAACCTACGTTAAGGATGGACCGGATATTATCCTGTCAGTGGATATCCCGGTATAAATCAGAAACATACGCGAACCTGTGTTACAATAAAAAAAACGGCGGGAATACGCCGATTTTTTCATTTATTTATACAAGGATACAAGTTTAATCCACACCGAAATCAATTCCACCCTCGTCCCGTTTCTCCTCCTCTTTCGCCGCCACGGGTTCTTCAACGGTTTCCCCAGCCACCTTCTCAGCTTCAACTGCCTCAACCTGCTCCCCTTCCTCATCATATTCAGGAAGCGGTTCTTCCATACGCTGGTACCAGTCCTGCTTCTCCAGATTCCTGGTCACAAAAGTTGCAGCCCAGTGGTCCTTCATTGAGTCGATCTGGGCGTTGGTTTTTCTCAACCGCGATTCAAGGTTTCGGCGATCATCGATCTCGCGTTTCACCTGTCTCTGCAGTTCAGTCAACTGGCTTTCCAGTTTCGTAATACTTTTACGGAGCTCAACGGCTTCTTTATTTGCATTATCCGCATGCTCAGTGCTGATCTTGATCTCACGGCG
>DAOVJF010000227.1 GCA_030673355.1 Planctomycetota bacterium
ATAAGGCTGAAGATGTCCTGACCATACTTATCCAGGGCTTCATGCAGTCGAACCTTAAAACCGCGACAGCCGCGAGACATGTCCGCTCGATAGATTCCCGTCCCGAAAACAAACCCGATCGCGACATTAATTCGGGACATGCCAGTGCTGAACCGGAGACTCCTTAAAACCGTCTCCAGAATGTAGTTAGTTATTACACCATCCCCCACTTGGGGGGACTACAGGGGGGAGAAGTAATTGATTTTTTTCAGATTGAATACACCATCCCCCCGCAGGGGGGATTACAGGGGGGGGAAGTAATTGATTATTTTCAGATTGAATACACCATCCCTCCTGAGGGGGGATTACAGGGGGGGGAGGTAATTGATTATTTTCAGATTGAATACACCATCCCCCCGCAGGGGGGATTACAGGGGGGGTCTTTAGAGGTTAACATACACACCAATGTAGAATAGAACAAAAAACCATCCCCACTTGGGGGGATTACAGGGGGGAGTAAACAAGATTATGATTAAAGGTCCTACAGGAATTGTTCTTTCAGTAATAATAATCCTTGTCGCGTTTTCCGCATGCTCCAAGGAGTCCAATCCCGCTGTCCCCGGAGCGCCCGAAGAGGACGTAATTACAATCGTCGACAGAAACGCCGTAGTGCGGATCGGCCTTCTTTCATTCACCCCCCAGAAACATCTCTATGTTTCCTCGACCGTTGGATCTTTCAAATGTTTCCTTGGTGTTTCAATCGACCCATTTGAAGAGGCAATTTCCGGGGAAATTATGAAATTCACCGGTGAAGAGGACACTCTCGAATTTACACCGCCCGGAGCCGATGAATCCAGCGAACTTGATATAAAAAAGGTGCGGATCGAGCTGTCCGACGCGAATGCTGGCGGCCACCTGTTGGTCGGGCCAGGCAAGAAGTCTATGCGTCCGTATCGCGGAACCTTGACCTTGATTCTTGAAGGGGAAAATGTACTCGCGGTTAATACCCTCCCGCTGGAAGATTACCTCCTTGGTGTAGTTCCAGCCGAGATGGACCCGTCCTGGCCGGAGGAGGCTTTGCTGACCCAGGCGTTGGTCTCCAGAACCTACGCGATTTTCAATATCAACCGCTATGACGGCCGGGGATTCGATCTTTCCGATGACGATCGGAGCCAGCGATACGGCGGAGTTTCAGTCGAATCGCCTGAGACCACCGAGGTTGTTCTCGATACGGTAAATAAAATCATCACGTTCGAGGACCGTCTCGCGGTAGTAGTTTTTCATAACGAAACAAGCGGACAGACCGCCGGCAATCTTGATATCTGGCCGCATTCAGGCGATATCCCGTACCTTGCGGGAACATCCGAAATTATGGGAGTAATGGATTTTTCCGATGGCGGCCATTACAACGAATGGTCGAACAGCGCCACTTTCGATGAACTCAGGGAAGCGTTGAACGGCGATGGGGAGACTTTTGTCGGGGAATACCTTTCGAGCATTACAGTCCTTGGAAAGAGCGATAACGGACGAGTGCAGACTGTCGATATCCTCGGCGAGAAAAATCCGGTTGTCGACGCGATGACATTTATCAGTGTTTTGAACCGTAGAATTGAAGAGGATTTCGCGCCGTCAAACCAGTTCATCATAACCCTTGAAAATGATGGATACAGGTTCACCGGCTCGGGTAAGGGACATGGGGTCGGTTTAAACCAGTGGGGAACGTTCCAGAGAGCGTCGAACACCCAGGGATACGAATTCATACTCCAGCAGTATTTTCAAGGAACAGAAATATCGGAAATCCCGACAACCGGAATTGAAGTGGTGCACAATCCAAAACTGGATACAATACGGTAGTTCTGAAAAACCATGCAGACCAGAAATATACCCAGGGATGGGGGCGAAGCTCTTTACCAGAGATGGTCGAAAAGACTGTGGGCTGAAAACCGCTGGGTGAAATATTACTGGCTGTACATTCTCGCATTTGTAAATTTATTCCTATGTTTTTTTGTAGTGAATGAATGGGATCGGCAACATTTACATTCGTCCAACCCAGGTCTTGATATTTGGATTATTGTGACTGTAATAAGCCTGATTATTACCAGAGTTCAAGTATCAGCAACACCTGCCTTATTAGCGTTCCATGAATTTGAATTAGCGACTTTAACATCATTAAGGGCTACATCGATTAAAACTCTGGAAATCCTATTTGCGATGTTTCGACATGCATTTTTGGGATCAATCTTACCTGTAGCAGTGTTGACTACAATCTCAATCATCCTGGCTGATAATTCTATCAGGTTCCATCAGTATTACGGAGGTGCAAATCTGCATTTATACTGGCTGGTATTCATCCTTTCTATGTTTATGAGCCTTTCGCTGGCAGCTCTGGGATATATTGGGATACTAATCTCCCGAAAACCGTTTGGTTCTACAATTGGATTATTGTCGCCTTTATTCTTTCTTGCTTTTATCAACGTAGTTTATTTATTAAATTTCAATCAAAATGAAGTAATATTTAATATCCTTGAATGTGAAATAATGGACCGGATCCGAATAACTACCTTGATTTTATTTATACCGGAACCAATAATCTTGAGAGCTATTCGGGATGATTTTTTCCAGGGAAACTATAGTGATAATCTTTCATTTTTGACCATCTCATTAATAATGGGGGTTTTAACAATCCTGCTCTGGGCATTGTTGTACTGGGTTCTCAAACGAATTCGGGCATGACTGGAAATTCAATATCCCTGCTATAATGAATATCAATGATCGAATTTTTTGACAGGCTGATCAATAACATCCCACAAAACGGTGGGGAATGCCTCCTGTTCAAATGGTGGCGGAGAAGTATCGGCAGCCGACACCGAAAAAAACTCTATTTTCTTTTCTTTTTCTGCATTGCCAGTATCTTGATATTCTTTATTTTTTTGAGATCGATCGGTGAGGATTCTTACAGTAGCAGGTACCAATATTTAATCGGGACATGGATGGTGATCAATATCGTCCTGCTTCTTATTGGGAGGTTTCAGCTTCCAACAATTCCCGCACTTATATCTCTTTCCGATTTAGACCCCTTGCGCTTCGATTCTCTCAGGGTGACTCCGGTGTCCTCATGGGAGATCCTTGTCGGGATGCTCAGAATCTCCTTGTTCGCGTCAGTAATCCAGTTCGCCATTCTGATTTTTATCGAGATCGTGGTGATCATGAATCTGCCCGACATGTTCTATACCAACCGGGATGAAATTCCTTTCCTGTACTGGTTGCTGACTTTTTTAGGGTTGATGGCTGTCGGTTTTTCGCTCGCGGGCCTTGGTTACATAGGTGCTTTGCTGATACGGAAACCTGTCGGGGCTGTGGTCGGGGCATTCCTGCCTGTGATTATCCTGATTGCCAGTATGATCTTTCCGATTGCAGGTTATTATGATTTATTTACTGATGAAGGACCGCTCACATGGCTCTTTACACAATTTTTGTTCCTTGCCGCACCTGATTTATTTTTCATTTTCGGCCTTGATCAGGGATCGATCGAGACTCCTGTCGGGGAAATTTCATTTGGGTTTTTCCTGGCCAATCTGATTTTCCTGGCATTATTGATATGGGGAATTCTATTCAGGATTTTACAGGTGAAAAGGGCTTGAATAAATCCCCACATAAATGCCGGGGCAACTATGAGATACCGGCTATCATTGGGGACGCTTTTCGACGTATAATCCAGCCATGCCGTCAGATTTTCCAGGTCTCGATTTAACGGAACAGCTTCTCGATCGCGAAGAGGCTACCCTTTCCGACTGGGGATTCCGATCGCGTAATTCAAAAGGCCGTAAACGGAAAGAACCCTCCTGCCCTGTACGGACTCCTTTCCAGAGGGACCGTGACCGGATCATCCACTCGAAAGCTTTCAGGCGCCTGAAACACAAAACCCAGGTATTCCTCGCGCCGGCAGGAGACCATTATCGAACCCGATTGACACATACGCTTGAGGTGACACAGATCGCCAGGGGTATCGGACGCGCGCTCGGGCTGAACGAAGACCTGATCGAGGCTATCGCTCTTGGCCACGATCTCGGCCACACGCCATTCGGGCATGCGGGTGAAAAAGTCCTTGATATATGGTGCAAAGACCATGGAATGCCCGCCGGATTCCAGCATCACATCCAGAGCGTACGAGTGGTCGGGAAACTTGAAAATGACGGCTTGGGCCTGAATCTTACCGCCGAAGTTATCGAGGGAATTCTGAAACACACGAAGGGTCGCGGGGATTACAACCTGTCGCTCGATACGGACGATTCGCTCCATATGGAGGGTCGTGTAGTAAAAATCGCCGACCGCATGGCGTATGTTAATCACGATCTCCAGGACGCTATCGCGGTCGGGCTGATTTCAAAACAGGATATCCCGGCTGAATTTGTAGAGATTCTCGGTTCCACAAGTCGCGAACGGATCAATTCGATGGTGATGGACACGCTTCAGTCCACCCTGGAAAAAGGCCATCTTGCACTATCCGATGAAATGGGTAATGCGATTAACCGCCTGAAGGATTTCCTCTTCGACAACGTTTATAACCGTGATGAAATCAGAAAGCATGACGACAGCATCCGGAGATCCCTTACCGGGCTTCTGGATACATTCCTTACAGACCGGAAAATCTACATGAAATACCTTAATAAATGGATTGAATCGGAATCCAGACGTAAAAGGTATATTGTTGATTATATCGCCGGAATGACTGACATCTACGCGATAGATGTCGCGAAAGATCTACTGTTACCATCCCCATGGCCTGTACGGCTTTAAAAAAAAATAGCAAAAAGCCCTGTCGGCGCACCTGACAGGGCTTTTGCTGTATTCAATCAGGAATTTTTTCAAACTTAATACAAATCCTGTTAATCGCTGACAAGCGCGCCGATAAGTGCTTCACCGGTTACCATACCTGTGCCTCCATCAAACCTGATTGTTGTCATCGAATTATGGGTCTGGATATAAGCAATGATCATACCCGTGTCAGTATCCAGCCACTGGAACATACATATGCCGGTTATTGCTACATAGCCATCACTGCTGATTATCGATCCGATGCAATGATTTACCAGCAGCGATCGCGGGTACGTACCCATCGGTACTGTAACCTCACCATAAGCAACGACAGTCCATTCACCAGTGTACTGTGAGCTATACGGGTTGATGGCCTTAGGCCCCCACATTTCACCGGAGTCATCGATTAATGTCTGTCCGGAGTCTTTATCCAGCGGGAATTGAATCTCATGATTGCCAAGAAAATCGTACTGGTGCGTAGTGTAACCCTCAGGATAGGGCCAGAAGTAGCCAAAATAAAAT
>DAOVJF010000365.1 GCA_030673355.1 Planctomycetota bacterium
ATGATCCAGGAAATAACTTTGATATCTTCCCTGGGGAATTCGCCCGACCAGGTATCCATTTCAGTTTTAAGTTTTTCAGGTGTAACACGGTTCGGGGCTGCAAGGGTTTTCAGGATGTTCGGATCATCGGGAGGATTATCATGTTCCGGGATAACCGCAAGGTCGAACATTTTAAGCGGTAGAAAGCCTGGACGCATACAGACACATGTAACGGCACCGGTGAGGTATCCTGCGACCAGGCATGGCCCGGCCGACAGGGTTCCTGCCGAGATAATGGCCTTTGGATTGTGGTCCTTCAGCCTTCGAAGTTCATTTTCAGTAAAGATTTTCCTGAGAAAATTACCCGGGTTTGATTTCGGACCGCTCAGGAACCGTACCTGGCATCGGAGAATTGCTTCCGGTAAACCCTCCTTCAAATTGTGTTTTAATAAAAGGATGTCAGGATTCGGCAGGTTTTCAGCGATCCCGAGGCTCTGGTTTTCATGACCGGGCTTACCGTCGGATATCGCCACAACAGGAATCGGTCTGTTTTGTTCTGAAGAACCCACGAGCGGGATTGTACCATGCCGTGAAACCGGGGTTAAGGAATATTAAGCCAGTTAAAATTTGATTATTTGTGTTATTTCCGGTATTTTTTTGAAATTCAAGGGTTCATTTTCAACCGATTTCGAGTTACATTAATCATAGAGATACGGTCCTACTTGAAGATTTCAGAGACCGTGTTATAGTTTTGATAGTAAACCGAGCCGGTTGCAGTTGACAATTATCACCTTACGAGGTGCCGTATGGTATTAAGTCGATCCGTAATTCCAGTAACAATACTCATCACATTCCTGGTCCTGTTGTTTCCGGGGAGCGGAGCGAGGGCTTTTAATGTACAGCTCACGCAGCATCTTTCGGGCAATGAGGCAATCCCGTTTACGACAAACGGGCTGATAATGGGCCAGGTAATAATCGAGTTTAATTCGTTCGCGGAAGCCCGTGCGGCACAGGCGGCGAACATAATTCCCGGAGTCACGTTCGACAGAGGAATGTCGACACGCCCTGTGGCCCGTTATAACATCACTGACGGCAGCCTGCCATCGGATGTCATCACACGCCTGAGTGCCCTTTCAAATATTCGCGAGGTATACCCTAATTACAAACGATCGGCGGCGAAAATTCCAAACGATCTTTATTTCGAGCTCCAGGAAGAAGATCTTCGCCTGGTCCGCCTGCCCGATGCATGGGATATTGAAACCGGTTCCGCGGATATCCTTGTAGGGGTGATCGACACCGGTGTAGATGATACCCACCCAGACCTGATCCCGAACATGGTTTTTCCGGGAGTTAATGTACGGGAGGACTGGGAGCCCGATAGAGTCACGGATGACAGTGGACATGGTACCGCGGTCTGTGGTGTTATCGGTGCTGTCGGGAACAATGTTACGGGCGTTGTCGGTACAAACTGGGATGTACGCATGCTGGCGATTCGCGCATGCGGCGGTCCTGACCTGGGCTGTGACCTGTTCGATGAAGTAGAAGGCATCGATGTCGCCCGCCAGCGTGGATGTGATGTTATTAACCTGTCAATTGGTGGGGTTGGAACGATATCGCTCGAAGAAACCGCTGTCACCCAGGCGTACGAAGCCGGAATTGTACTGGTTGCTGCGGCGGGGAATTATGATCCAGGATTTTATTTTGAAAGTTCCGGCGACTGGGAAAAGGATCGTCATTCGCTTTATTTTCCAGCGGCACTGCCTGAAGTTATAGGTGTCGGAGCGGTAGACTCGAATGGTCAGCCCGCAGATTTTTCAAATTATGGCGAGGCTATTCTCAGCCTGATGGCTCCGGGAGTTGAGATTATTACTACTGTACCGGAATACGAATGTTATCTCTGGACCGGTGTGGGTCCCCCATATGGTAAAGCCAAGGGAACCAGTTTTTCAACACCGATGGTCTCCGGTGTGGCGGCTTTAATTCTCAGCCATTACCCGGGACTCACCCCAGACGAAGTCCGTGCCCGCCTTGAAAATACTGCAATTCCCATGGTCGGTCCGGACGCAGATTTCAACGGGATAAACGATTATTACGGTTATGGACTCCTGAACGCATATGGTGCACTCTCACCGGCAGGCTCAACTGGGAACCAGTACTTACAGGTTGGTGTGAGCAGGTCTCCGATATTTGCCGATGAATTAATAGTGATCGTTCAGAGTACCTCGATCCTGGATGAAGCTCCAATTGTACGATGGACCACCCAGGCCGGTGACGCTTCCGGCAGTTTCCAGCTTAATGATGTTTCAACTCGTCCCGGGCTTTATATGGGCACCTTCCATCCAGGGGTCACCGGAACGATCAAGATATCGGTATCGGCGATCTCCAATGGCGCTCCGGTGCCCTTAGTCAATGTGAATTACGTAATGTAAGTGCATTTCAGGCCATAAATTTTGAAATAATTAACGTGTATTGAGATAACGAAAAGGACTTAACAAATGAGATACACAGCATTAGCGATACTACTTATTCTGCTTATCCTGGTTACCGCATGCCATAAGGGCACAAGTGGAGCGATCAACGGACGTGTGATAGACGGGTTCGGGAATCCTCTCGGTGGACCGGGGGTGACGGTACCCCTGTCCGGTAAAGGCGCCGTTCATCATCCGGACCAGTGGGGTAATTTTTATATTTATGCACCGGTGGGTGATTACGTGTTAAGGATCGCGTTTTCAAATCCCGATGCCGGTCTCGATTTTACATTGGAAGATGATATTCGGGTTGTCACAGGCGGCAGGAACCTTGGAACATACACGTTGCTGAATGTACAGAACTTCGATGCATGGGAATTTTACAGGCAGGGTGATTACTACTCCGCGATCGACAAATTCAATGAACAGGCTGCTCTTGCGCATAGTGGGCAGTTAGTCAATCTTCCATACATGCGATGGAATGAAGGTGAGCCGGACCAGAATACACTTCTCACACAGGGAGTGCTTTCTGCTAAAAATGGCCTTGGCTGGTGCTATGCGCGTGGACTTGGGGATCCTTTGGAGGGCAAAGTGAATTTTTTGGATAGCCTTTCAGGAGGGTATAATAATTACGACGCGATGGTCGGGCTTGCCGGAATAGCCATTGGTGAGGGAATTGCCGAGGGTGATGAAGAACTAAAGGGTGTTCTGGACTATTTGACGCCGGTGATCGATGAACCGGGTTATTACAACTCCACTCAAATTCACGATGCGATCACGGAAGTCGACCTGATCGCGGTTAAAAGCCTGGCTGAATTTATGTTGATGAGAGATAATGACAGTCTGGAAACAGCAGACTCAATAAGGCTTTTAATAGCCACACAGGGGAACCCGGGCACGAAGAACCTTATTGAGGTTCTTGACAATTTCCGGTAATTAAAAAACCGGATTCAGAATTAACAGGCAATCAAATCCCCGGTACATTCCGGGGTTTTTTTAATACTCAATATATTTTCAAGCGACACTATCCAGAGCCCGGCAAATTTTTTGGTTACGCGAAAAACCTCTCATTCTGAGAGAAGCTTGCCTGCTTATTTATTATGGAAATATCCAGTGATAGTGGGGGGATTTTTCTGTATCCCTGATTACAAGCGGGATTGCCGGTGATTCTCAGGGAATTGACCGATTTGGCACATTCACTGCATTAACCAGATTGGTTATTTCAGTAATTTTCAGCAAAAATCCAACC
>DAOVJF010000314.1 GCA_030673355.1 Planctomycetota bacterium
TCGCCTGGCGTACACTCTCCACATCTTCACCAGGGACGCATCCAGATATCAGAACAAGTCCTGAAAGAATAAACAGCATGTATCCTATATATATTCGCATATCGACCGGTTTTTAAAAATTAATTTAAAACAGGTTATCATCCAGCGTAATACAAATAAAGGCACTGGTTACTTAAATGGAGAAATTATACAAGCTGCCTGGAGAAGATTTTCAACCCAGAACAGCCGGTTTAAGTTGAAATTGACTGCCTGGAGTGAACCAAGGCGATTTTCGTCGAAAAACTAGCGTAATGTTGCAATACGTATGAATGTCACATTTTATATTCTAAATATTCATAATTCCTGAAATTTAGCGAAAATCTAAATGGAGAAATATACTAAAAATATATTATTATTGCAACACGACTAAAAGCAAATTGGTTGAGTGAAGGGTTCTGGGGCCGAAAATTCATTACATCTGCAACGCTACCTCATTACTCGCTGGATATATCTGAACCGATCCTTGCCGAGGTCTATTCTCTGGGGGGTAAGGGAGAAGTGGTGGTGGCGTGAGAAATACACGTCGACTTCAGGCGTAAACAGGCCGCCATTACCTGCCCCGATCACAACACCCACCTCATTGCTTGAAAGAATAACCGCGCTGCCCTGTGGATACATCCCGGTGCGGTTGACAAACCCCTTGAGGACTTCGCGATTGTAGGACCTGCCGGAATCTCTTACCAAGCATTTGATGGCGCGATGGGGTGTAACCGCAGTGCGGTGGGGCCGCGGGCTGACGAGAGCGGTGTAATCATCAATAATATGAGAAAGATGCACATATTGAGGAATTTCATCACCGCTGCGTTTTAAGGGATATCCGTTTCCATCCTCGCATTCGTGGTGCATGAGGATAATATCCCTGGCGATTTTCGGAATCCTGTCATTCAGTGGAGAGAGGGCCCTGGATCCGAGGTACGGGTGCTTATGAATTTCTCGTATCTCCGCCCTTTTAAGAGAATCGGGTTTTTCAAGAATAAACTCCGGGATTAAAAACATCCCGGTGTCATGGAGGAGAGCTCCGAGGCAAGCTCCATGGATTACATCCTCCGGCGCATCCATCATCCTGAGATGCCACCCCATGAGCGCGGCCATATCGATTGAATCATCGATCAGGCTGTCCAGGAATACATGGTATGAGGACCCCTGCACGGGAAGAGGAGGGGTTCTCATCAGTTCGATGTCATGAAGGACCTTCTCCACGACCAATTCCAGGGTCTGGATATCGGGAAGTTTATTACCGGGCAGGTCGGAAAAAGTCCTGGCAAGGACATCCCGTCCGAATTTCTCGGTTTCCCTGGAAATCGAACGCGCAATACCGCTTCGCCACTGCATTTCCGAGATGCGTGACGAGATCACTTCGAGGCTGGGGCGATTGGGGAAGACATGGCTCGAAACAAAATCGGAACGTCCGGCGATAAGCCCGATGATGTTCGCTCTTTTGATACGCGACAGGAGCTCAGAGGTGATGGCGGTGCCGGTCGGGATAGCCACATCACCATTGAGATCGAGAAGATCGCAGGACGTGGTTGTTCCGAGAACCAGTTGATCTATGCCAATAAGAGTTCCCTGTGACACGGTAGCAGTTTCCTTGATATAAGCACCCGGTATGATATTTTTCTCCAATGTCAGCCGGGAGTCAATAATCGTCCGCGTCCAGGCAATTAAGTTATATTAAGTCTAGGGGGCATAATAAAGCAGGAATATCGGCAATGTCAAGGATTTTTCGGCTTTCTTTACCAAAAGTATAATATATTTTTAACATTTCCACACTGGCATACTGCTATTTATTGTCTATTTTTGTACATTGGCAATGATTGGAACCTGGAAAATTTTATGGGCCGGGTTGATTCTCCTGGAAATATCCAACAAGCGAAAAACATTCAGGATATAAAATTTTCACTTACCTTTAATGGTCATTAATTCTATTAGTTTAGAACTCACCCTCAGATTCTAAAATTATATTGACGGTTCTTTGAAGGAGGAAGTAATAATGTCACGAATAAATGGCACACGATCGGCTTTAATTGCCGTTTTAATTTGCATACTGATTATAATCACCCTGATATCCTGCGGACGGGATGGCGATGCGGTCCTTCCAACAGCGAACCCGGACCTCTTGTCGTCACCGACCGAGGTTGAGGAAGACGGGAGGGAGATACCGTTTGGTACTGGCGGTCCCGATCTCAACCTGATCAGCGGTGGGGAATTTTCAACGGAGGCTGTGAACGACCTCACCGATACACTCATCATGCTCAGGGATGCAGGCGGGGGGGTAGACAATTTTGGTCTCCTGCCCGGCCAGTTTGTGGTTCATGTCTGGGACGCGGACACACATGAGAGTCTCTGGGTTGAAGCGGTAATAATTTCGGGAGCAAACCCGGGATCCCTCTGGGAGATTCCCGGGATCGCGCTTTTTGAAAATGGCGATACCCCGCTGACGATCACGGTTTATCTTGAGGGATATGCCATGGCAACGATCTCCGGAACCACGGCAGATGTCATTTCGATCCCGCTCGAGGAGACCGTGTATTACAATGAAGTACGGGTGTTCGGTGTAGCCCAGAATTTCGGGTACGACAGAGCGCAGTTTTACACCGATACCCTAATACCGGATTATTCCGATGAACCACCAACGTCGCTCGACGGCGACTACATGAATTTCGACCTGTCGTACGAACCACATGTCCAGATCGGACTCTCTGCCTTCCTTTTCGGATTCCTCGGGCTCGATGGCGGCAGCACCGATATCCAGGTAATGGGATTCCCGACATTCTGGATGACAAACAATTTCTCGTGGGATCTCAGGATCATGGATCCCGGTGACCGCCTTTTCCTTAATGTTGAATTCTCCCCGAGGGTTCCGCCGGATGGAATTGTAAGCGGATCGGTCGCACTGCCTCTGGACATATGGGGCGACTGGGAGGCTGAAACCAGCGGCGCGAGGTTGTGGGCTGTACCGACGGCAATTTTTCTCGACGGCGAAAGATATCTTGCAGTCGGGCCGCACTGCACACTCACAGGCGATAGCCCCGACGCGCTCGAGTACAGTTCCGGATGGTTCGATCCGGAAATTACCGAGGACCGTCTTGTGTTGTCGGCGCAATTTGTAAAGCCCGATGGTTCGGCGGATATCGTACATGCAGAATGGCACGGCGTTGATATTGTCGACCCGATCGCGTTCTCAGGAATACCCGACCTCGGCGTTTCCGATTATAAGGACGGCGGCGGATACACTCATCCGATCTTCACATTTACCGATCCCATGACCGACAACAGCGACCTGTTGAAGATCAGGGGTTACACGGATGGAGTCGGCGCGGTCTGGAATATCACGTCGGGAAGCGGCCCGGTTAGTATCGACACCGCAAACTATGATATTCCACTGACATGGTTGCGAGACTGTCTCGATTTCACCGATGTGAGATTCCGTTTGGAATGCATCGACGCGATCAGCCTGGATATTGATGCTTTTACGAGGGATGACGTAATTCTAAGGCGTCAGGAAAGCGCGTTCAGTGCGTGGACCGATCCTGTGGAATGATGGGGGTAGTAACAGAGAGCTTTCAAGGAATTATATTTCAAACGAGCGTCCGGACAATCCGGACGCTTGTTTTATTTTTCAGGAATGTTGAGTTGAGGTTATTCAACAGGCGGCATAAGACGGTAGATTCGTAGAGTCCACGCGCCAGCGTCCCACCAGCAGAGCTCCTGGGGCATAGAGCCGTCGATGTCTCCGATTGCTAGTGACCCCTGTGCAACCTCCCTATCATCCCCGATTGGATATGGCTCAGTTTCAAAATGGCCATTAAATAACTCACTACCAGTTCCTAAATCTATTATTTGTACCCCTCCGGTACTACTTGCCCAATTAATCCAGCAATCACCTGGCCCAGTTTCTGGATCAGGATTGAGACGCCCAATATCTGAGTTCCATCCACTCAAGGGTGTAATTTCATTTTGCCAAAGCAACCAACCATCTCTGGGCTTATCAACTGTTAAACGCATACCGATGTAATTCCCATCCATAAGGTGAAAATAACCAATAGGGATCCCATCTATATAATTCACGTACCAACCCAGCCATGTTATTGGATGGGATTCTTCTATGTACCAGGAATCGGGGACAAGTGTTTCAGCCGCCAGGCCAAGCTCTCTGGCGGTTTTGAAACTCCTGCCACCGTTTGAAGTTCGGAAAGCGGCTCCATATGCAGTGTTAGTTTCAGTTGGTTCGAGCCATAAAGACAGGTCGGATTGATAATCATAAGCCAATAAAATTCCGCGGGTTTCAGATTCTTCTTCAGAAA
>DAOVJF010000203.1 GCA_030673355.1 Planctomycetota bacterium
CCTCACGTTCTTTCAGGAGATTGAATGTGCGGTGGGCCATGTCGATCAGTCCGAATCCCTCCGTGATTACAATTGTCACTCCAAGGTCTTCATGGCCGGTAATCGCGACACCAAGGTCGTATCCAAGCAGCTCTTTCAGATCACGGTCGGACATCCCGGCTGAGATAATTCCCGCGACACCGATCTCGATAGCCTTCCTGATGGTCTGGATTCCCACATAAGAACCCCCGATCACAACTTTGCCCTTGTGTTCAGGTTTGATATTTTCCGGTTTCAGCTCCTCGGACGGCCCGTCGACCGCAACGACAATTACACCGTTTGTCTCTCCACCCACCCCGAAAATTCCCTGGATGAACGTCGCGTTCGTCCTGACTTTCACGCCTTCATCCGGAATTACCTCGGTAACCTCTCCCTCGATATATGCCTTTACGGTTACCGGCAGGGGTGGTTTGCGTAGGTAAACCTGTCCGGTAATCGGATTGGCTTTTTCTATGACTCCATCAAAGGGTGATTTTACTTTCCCGACCATGAATTTCAGGAATGGTAATAAAGGGATTCCCTCAGCGATTATTTCATCTTTCTTTACTGATTCGCCGGGTTCCTTAACCATGAGGTCCGGAACCTCATCCGGCTCGCAGTTAAGCTGTCCCATGATATTGATGATGGTTACGTCTCCTGGAAGCTCTGTTTTCGCGACAATTGTCTCGGCATTCACATGATCGCCGACCTTAACATCAACATCTCCCTTGAGCGGGAGGATACGCTCTTTTGTAATTTCAGCCTGTTTTGTAACTCGAAGTCCGGGAGTGTACGCGTGTGCCATAATTATTTGTCTCCCTTTCTTTCCGGGTAAGCGTCGAAGGCTTTATACCATCTTTCGAGTTGCTTCACCCTTTCCTGGGCATCCGGGTGGAACTTCAACTGCCGCCCCCTGGCGTCAAGTACAATACCGACCATGCCGCCATAAATTTCCCCCTTCACAGCTTTACCTCGTCCATAGCCCATATCAAGGCCTCTCGACGGGCTGATGGTCGCGGTACCCTTAAGTGGAATCCCCTGTTCATTAAGACCGTAGGGAATCAATTTGATCTCACCGAACGGCATCTCGCCCTCATGTGTCTCACCGGTCTCAAGCTCGAGTTTGTAGGTGAATGCCCGATTCCCGAATTTAATTTCACCCCTGGGGGCGAAACAGGTTCCGAGGTAGACGATACAGTCCTTTTTGAAGACTTCAGTAGCAGCCTTCGCGTGTACTTCGGTTAAAACCCCGAGATGGGGCATCATGAAGATCGAGTCCACCGCCAGGCGGGTGGTGCCCTCCGGCTGGAACGCGTCTATAAGCATCATCATCGACTGTGCACGCCTCGGTGCGTGGCTCATGACGCCGCCGGAACCAACCAGGAGGTCGAGTTCCATCATCTTGATGAGTGTTCCGCCGCTGGATTCCTGGTCGAAAGCATCCGCGATATCCCTCTGCTGCTGGATTCCCTTGAGACCCACCGCGAGTAATTTATGCTGCTCGAACGCAAGTCTCAAAGCCTCGCGCGCAAGTCCCTGCTCGATTATTAGTTCGTCCAGTAGATGCGGGATCGTTGTAGGACGGATCATCTTGTTCTTGATCCGGTTGCGAAGGTTTTCCTCGTCAATATCGAACGACGCCCATCGCATGACGTTGTCCAGACCGGCTTCCGCCATTACATTCGATACTGAATAACTCATGCCGAGGTTCGCGGACACCGATCGATTGAAAATCTTCTCCCCGTCCACCGTAAAGTTGCTGAATACGTCGGTGGTAGCCCCTCCGATATCAACGCCGATTACATTGATCCCCTCCTGTTCGGCAATCGTTCGAATTATCAACCCGACCGCGGCGGGAGTTGGCATGATCGGCGCCGAAGCCCATTCTATGAGCTTGTTATAACCCGGCGCCTGTGCCATGACATGTTCCTCGAACAAATCCTGGATTTTCTTGCGTGCTTCCCATGGATTTTCTTCCTCGAGAGTCGGACGGATATTCGAGGTAATAGTCAACGCGAATTTTTCTCCGAGATTTTCCTTAATGATTGGTATCGCTTCCTGGTTGCCGGAAAAAATTATAGGCAATTTGTAGGAAATCCCGAGGCGAGGCCTTGGGTCGGCAACCACGATCTGGTCGGCTATATCGACAACCTTCGCGATATCCCCACCATCGGTACCACCGGCAAGGAGGATCATGTCCGGACGAAGCCGTCGAATCAGCTCGATTCTTTCGTGCGGAAGCCGCTTGTCATTGATCGCGAGCACGTCCATAACAATCGCGCCGGCTCCAAGGGCGGCGCGTTCAGCCGATTCGGCGGTCATCTGCTTGACCACCCCGGCAACCATCATCTGAAGCCCCCCACCGGCGGATGATGTCGAGATATAAATATCGCAGCCGGACCCGTCTCCATTCGACGGATGGATTATTTTTTCACCATCGAGGAACGTCCTTCCGGAAAGGTCCTCGATTTCACTTATAGAGTTAAGGACGCCCTTGGTGACATCCTCGAACGGGGCCTCGACAGTCGTCGGAGCTTCCCCACGGAAGGTCTGGCGATACTCGTCGCCGATCTTCTCGATCAAAATTGCTTTTGTCGTTGTTGAACCACAGTCTGTGGCCATGATTACTTTAAGGTTCGGGTCATTCTTTTGAAACATTTAGCTACTTGCCTTTTATAGGCTTTCATCAATGTGAGCCTCGAGAAACCCAACCAGAGTTTCGATCGAGGTGCGTTTTTCTAATGTTCGCACAAGACGTTCATGCGTGGCTTTCGGACCCATGAACCGTTTTAGAAAAGTTTCCACCGGTTTCAGGGTCAGGGCGAATTCGGTCATCTGCAGGAGGTTTGCTCCTACAGTATTCAAGGGCTGGTGAAAAAGGAGAAAAGGGATAGCGGCAGCCGATAATTTGCGTTTGTGGACTCTCTTCGCAATATCCTTCAGAAGCTCGATTTCATCCTCGAGGAGCTGATCCGATTTCCCCCCGACAGCGAAAGCGTGACGGAGCTTGTCCTTTAAGCTTCCTTCGGATCGAATCATTTTTTCCTCGTTTGATGCCATATTCAAGCCTTTGATTCCGGCTGTTCTTTAGCGACTTCGATGTCGGCTTTCTGAATTTTTTTTATATGACTACCAAGGAAACCGATTACATCCTTGCGATTTCCTTTATCGAAACGTATGTAATTTCCCCTGAATGAATCGAGTGCTGTCAGTTTCCTGAAAGGCGACAGGTGTACTCCATCCTCATGGGGATAAAATGCCTTATATTCTTCCCAACCCTTGAATGTCCGAACTCCAAGGAAAATAACTTCGAGTCCCTCACCGTTCATAAAGTAACGCGTCGGAAATATGTACGGCGCCATCGCAACAACCAAGAACACGAAACCGATAATAGCCAATCCGCCATAGCCCGTCCACGACCAGACACCATAACAGGTAGCGATAATAATCACCACAAGCAGCAAAGAACGCCACGCATTCTCGGTCAGCGGGTGAACCCGCCACCGGATCTCCCCTTCAGTTCCCAGCGGATTCTCCGAAGCCATAACGGGTGTCACCAAGGCATACAACATCACTTCTCATGGCTAATTGCCATAGAACCCGGCAAACTTATCATAATTGGCTAATCCGGGCAAGTATCGGACAGCTTATAATGCAATGTTTGATTTTAAAGAACGCTTCAATGCTCATTCCACACCGTAAACCATGCCTTATACAGACGTTAACTATCCAGATTCCTCATTCTCCAAGAGACGATGGAAACTACTTTATTTTTATCGAGCCTCTTAAGATGAGCATCCAAAAGGTCTATAATCCCCTGACATCCCGGCTTTTTAACTTCCAAGCTGCCGGCATTTAAATATGCGAATCGCCAGGCCCATAGCCAACGCCCTGAGGCTCTCTATTGTTGAGGGTTCGCTGATCGGGGTTTAAACGCTATGGGTGGGCTTTTTGGTTTTATAGCGGCGGCAACAGCGGGTAAAATATCGGAGATTATTGGCCCTGAAGCTACTTTCACCTGGGTTGGTATCAGGCTGGACGATTTGCGTGTCATGCTTCTGATAGGAGCGATTCTAAGATTCTTCGCGGGATTATTGATCCTGACAATCAAGGAACCGCCCAGGCAGAAGGAGCAGGTGACCGGCTCGTAAGCGTTCATGGTGATCTGGAAACTCCTGACCGGAAAACCTGTAGGGAAAATCGGGTAGCTGGAATAGGGTTTATTATCGGATTCGATTAAAACTGGAAGTACAAAAACGGGCCGGCCTGGGAGAAATACAGAACCGAGAGTGTAGTCAGCAAACCAAGCGCGTAACCCCATAACTTCTTCGGACCGGCTTTTTTAATCCTTACAATCTCAACAGCATTCGGGAAAGCCATTTCCCAGACAAGTGCGATAAGAAGAATTGCGAGCAGTTGGAAGTCGATATGCACGGCCTGAAACAGCCCCGGGATATCGAACATCTTCCTGAAAATCGCGAATGAAATCTCAAAAGTCGGCGGCCGGAAAAACACCCATCCGATTGTCACGACCATGAAAGTCCCGAATCGTGCCCAGATAACATTCCTCGGGATCCATTTGAAACGTTTCAGGTGATGGTGGAGTTCGAGAAGGATCGCATGGTAGGCGCCCCACACCATGAATGTCCATGCCGCCCCGTGCCAGAGGCCGCCGAGCAGCATCGTAACCGCCAGCGCGACAAATCGGTTGTTCCGTCCACCGAGGGGGATGTAAAGATAATCCCTCAGCCATCTCGATAACGTCATGTGCCAGCGCCGCCAGAAATCGCTGATTGAGACCGCTTTATAGGGGGAGTTGAAATTCTGGGGGAATTTGAAACCAATGAAATGACCCAGCCCGATCGCCATAAGGCTGTAACCGGAAAAATCGAAATACAACTGCAGCGAGTAGCCGATAATCGCCGCCCAGGCCTCGATCGGTCGCATACTCTGGTACTCGAGGAACAGCGGGTCGATAAACACCGCGATTCGGTCGGCGACAAGGACCTTCCTGACAAGCCCCAGACTGAAATAATAAAATCCGAGATTCAGATTTTCGCAAGTAATTTTTTTCGGGAGATTTAACATCGTCTCCGCGATTTCACGGAACCTGACAATCGGCCCGGCGATCAATTGCGGAAACAGGGCGACATAGGCTGCGAATGCGAAAAAATCCCGGGTAGGTTCGAGGTCCTTCCTGTACACATCGATCGAATAGCTCATCGACTGGAACGTGAAAAAGCTGATACCGATCGGGAGAACAATAGTCCAGCCCGGAAGGATATTCGCCCCGCCAAACCATCCGAAAAGCGTATTCGCCGACGCCGCCAGCAGCATGTAGTACTTGAAAAACCCGAGCATCCCGAGATTGGCAATCAGGGCGAGTACAAGCCAGAACTTCCGCTTTGACTGAACCTTCTCCGCATCCATCTTCAGACTGGCAGCATAATTTACAACCGTCGCAATCAAGAGGAGCGATGAAAATCGCCAGTCCCAGTAGCCATAGAATACATAACTCGCAATCGTGAGCCACAGGCGGCGGATGCGGTCATTCTTAATAAGCCAGAACCCGAAGATGGTTACCGGCGCGAACAGGAAAAC
>DAOVJF010000144.1 GCA_030673355.1 Planctomycetota bacterium
AGCTGCTCACGAGAACCACATGGCGGATTTCATTGTAACCGAGAAGTGCCACCGCAAGCTGGATGTCATCAATATTTTTGTTTACACCGTAAAACGGTGAATTCACAAGCTTGAGCACCCTTGCCGCCAGTCCGACACTTCTGTCACAAAGCGTGTTAATGTCCCCTCTGGTGGAGTCAGGATTGTCAAGCGCGTCCAGAAGCCCGGCAGCATCTGAATGAAGACGGCTCAGCTCCATCATAGTAAACTCAAGATCAGACCATCCCCGGTCCGTTATGATAGCCGAGTTGTGGTAAATCCCTTCGTCCTCAAGCAGGAACATCGACCTCAACCCGTCCCTGGAAATATCCCGTGCGGTAATTTTCAACTTTTCCCGCTTAGGTTCCCGTTGTTTTAGAAATTCCTCTGGCGATGTTGTTAATGAGATTCGCCTGTACTCATCCTCGGAAATTTTTACCTCCGGCAAGTTATTCTTTACCGGTTTTTGGTTTAATCCATATTTTCTCGTACTTCTATTTGATTTCCAGTAGAAGTAAGAACCAAGGCACGCGATGGCAAAAATAATTGAGATCAGAATTTGCTGAATCATGCTATTATTCCTTGACTGTAATTAAACCCACCTAAACAGTCCTGCATCATTAATGTCATCTTCACGCATATGTTTATCCTTAATATTTCCTGTTTGGAATTAATCAGAATCCCATCCTGTATTTTCAAAACCATCCTGAACCCTTATACTACTAACTCCGTTTGTAAAAACCGGAAGCTGGAGACCGCCATGCATAAAAAAAATTGCCATAACACAATTGCCCATCAAATATTACTTTTGGCGTTAGCGCTGATAACAGTCATATTTACAGGATTCGCCTGTGCTTCAACAGAACCGGGTGACGGTGTCGGCGGAGTTTCCCAGGAAGGATTTGCGTGGGATACGGTTCGACAACCGCCGCGCTGGAGGGCATCGAGTCCGATCGAGTGGAGAAAAACCGGAAATCCAAACGAGATTTATGACGAATCGCAGGAATCCGGAAAGCCTGTCCTCTGCTATGTGAGCAGGTATGATCTCGATGTGACAGCGACAATCGAGGACGTTTTGTTCTCGGCAGACACATGGGGCGGTAAAATCCAGGAGAATTTTGTGCCATGGGAGATCGACTGGTGGGAGTATCCGGGGCTGGCTGAAATGATTGTTGAATCGAATGAAGTTCCAATGATAGCTGTACTGCTTGCTTCATCCGATTCACCTGGAGAATTATGCCTGGCTGACAGCTGGAGTGGATCGGAGCTTCTTTCATTTCCATTGCACGAAGGCCTTCTTCCGCTTGACAATCCGGAAGCGGAAGAGGCGATCAATGGTTTTTCGGAGCTTACTTGTGATGATGTACTGATTGTCTCAAACCACAGGATAACCCTGGATCCTGAAGTTTCTACGGATAGGGTTTTCAATTCTCTTGCGCAAAGCTTGAAAAATGGTGATGGCATTACCCCACAGTATGCAATGGCTGTTCTATTTGCAAATCCCTTGGATGAAGAAGTAAGAGACGAGGTTTCGAAACGGGTTGACGCGTGGTTTGAGTATGTTGATGAAATAGGGAATGATCAGGTGTGGATGCCTGAGGAGGCATTTTTACCAGGCTCAGGCTGGAGTATATATCCCCAGCACACACTGGAAGCGGTAATGGTGTCGGCAATTTTAAATCCGGAAGATGTAAAAGGCCTTGATAATGTGATCCCCGCGCTGGGTGATTTGATATTTCTTGAAAGCGGTAATCCGGGCGGTGGATTTCCGGCGTACATAGATATTCGGGGAACATTCAATGCGAACCAGGGGTATGTAAACGATGACTACGATATGCTGGGAATGGGAGGGTATGATTTTAGTAACCAGGTAATGGGACCGAGGGATATTCGATGGGTAAACGCAAGGATGCTGGCAACACTATTAAAGCTGGCTGGTTTAAGCACACAAGTAATGGAAACTGAAATTACAGACGGAGTAACGGTTCAGGATTTTATAGAGTCGGGATGCGGTGATTTGTATGCATCCCTCAGCGAATCGAATGAATCAGTGGACGAAAATGATTACGCTGAACACGTAGCTATGCTCGATCTGTATAACACTCTCTACCAACACAGTGCAGATATTGAGAAGCTCGAGAATGCTGAGTCGATAGTGGAATTGTTTGTTGAAGTTCGGCCGTGGGATTATTCAGTACTGGGATACATGACTTTCAATCCCGACCTGGCGATCGGCCTTTATCATTTCGGCTGGCTGGCTGAAAATGAAGAGGCGAGAGAAGAAGCGGCCTCGATTGCGGAGCATGTATTAGGTAATTTCGGA
Organism: Planctomycetota bacterium; assembly: GCA_030673355.1. Lineage (GTDB taxonomy): Bacteria > JAJVIF01 > JAJVIF01 > JAPKYR01 > JAPKYR01 > JAPKYR01. Next base: position 2,342 of record DAOVJF010000144.1, read on the forward strand.
TCAACTGGTAAGAAAACACTTCCTGCATATGCATACAGGATGGTAAATTCCCCATGCCCGCATATCGGGATTGTCGCTCCAATCGATGATCCGGTTGCGAGAGAACTTCTAAATTCTTCGCTCCGAGAATGGGACCCGAGGAAAGTGGCGCAGATTCTGGATCCCGATCGTGACAAGGAATTGATTGAGTTAAAATGGTACGTAATCCAGGAAAACCCGACAGCTTATGTGTGTATAGATGAGATGTGTTACCCACCGACCGGCGATCCTGATGAACTCTTAGAGTTAATACTGGAAGTATTGAATGATTTAGCATCGGAATCAGATGAATAATCCGGTAATATTTTGTAAAAAATTGTGTTTTTTCATCGAATTATGGTAATCTGACCCAGGTAATTTTAGTGAAAGTGTTGAATTTTCATTAGCTAAATTGTATAAGCATTTTACAATTGGCTTTGGATATCTTATCATTAAGCGTATACTGCCTTCGGTTATAATCAGGTTCCCTTAGAGGGTCCGTGATTTGTCAGCCAGGTTTATCAACCGAAGAGCTTAAATCCTAATCCTGGAGGAAACAGATGTATAGGTTTATAGTTTTAGCTACTCTTATTCTCGGAGCGATGCTTGCACTCGCCTGTTCAGGAGGCGGTAACGCGACAGCACCGGATACCGCACCTGACTTGTCAAAAGAGCAGGCTGGTAATCCTGAGAACCATTACGCTTGGGGAGCGTTTGATATTGACTTCAATCTGGACGAAGGCACAGCGGAGATTGTTTACGGGCGCAATGCCGATATCCATGTCGATCTCACAAATTTTCTGACTCCTCCCGGGTGCTATAACTGCTTCACGATATTGGGCACGTTTTACGATCAACCCGGACAAACATTCTGGGTTGAGCTGGCACTTACAAACCCATTCCCGGTAACCGGATATGACCTTCGCCTGGTAATCTCAAACCCCGGCGGAAATAAATTTGTTCTTAATCCGGATGGCGTAACAACCGTATGGGGAACGCCAATGCAGTATAAGGCGTTCAATCCGTACGGAGACCGTGCTTTCGAAGGATATTCATCGCACGGCCAGACATTCGCGTTCTATTTACCTGCTCCTGAGGGATTCGCAACACTGTCATTTATCATAGATGCTGCGTGGCCGGTACATGTGGAAGAGCCCCTTGTTGAAAATGGGATATCCGAACCGGTGATTAATAACGGATTCTCAACGACAAATATTGTCACGACAATTCTCGATCACCAGGGCGACCTGAACGTACAGGCAGTCATGGCCGACCTCCAACCGCTGGGTGGACACCCTCAGGCGATGATGTACGATGATGGAGCACACAACGATGGTGCCCCCGGGGACGGAAAATTCGGATCGGATCTCTTCTCAACTTACGTAGCGGTTGGTGTATACATGTTGAATGTGTACGCGTTCGATATAGTCGGCAATATGGGATGGGGACAGGTTCCTGTTTACGTACTGGAGACGGTCGCCGGACCGAACGATGACCCGATAATCCAGAGCATCACATCGGATAAAACCACCGCAAAGGGTGGCGGCACTGACAATATTAAGATTACCGTCAATGCCAGTGACCCGGATGGGGATCCGATCGGATATGAATATTCGGCGACATCCGGATCATTCTCAGGTCAGAACGATAACTATGTAAACTGGAAACCATCCACAGGCAATACCGGTAAGCAAACGATAACTGTTAAAGTCATTGACGATAAAGGCGGAGAAGCAACCGGTACGATCGACCTGTGGAGCACGACTTATACCGCGATTAAGGGCCCGATCCCGGCCGGTACAGTTACATCGGTAATTCCAAGCGCGACCTTGCATATGGGTGAAGATTTCATGGGCATGTGTCTCTACATCAATGTCTGGGCTACCTGGTGTCCGCCTTGTACTGCCGAGCTTCCGCATCTTGATAAGATGTACCAGAAATATAAGAATAATCCTGGCTATGCTCATATCCAGCTCGACTCCCAGGAAACGGCCAGCGAGGTTACAGATTTTGTAAACCAACATGGTTACGAATGCTCGTACTGGTGTATAGATCTGAATGGGTCATATATCGGGAAAATCAAGACGTACATCAACAATGCCAACTACGTTCCACAGCACTACATTTTCGACAGGGACGGCAATTGCAGATTTGCTACGTACGGAGGCATGTCAAACACCAGCGCGCTGGAGGCCGTTATCAACCAGCTCCTGTAAGTAGTTGTACCGAAACAGGAAATAACAAAATGCAGATTAAAGGGACGCCTGAAAGGGCGTCCCTTTTTTGATAGAATACAATCCGGTTTATACGCTGATAATAAAACCTATGCCTGATGAAATGGACATAGCCCGACGATTCTCGCTCGATACGCTCGAATACGATATCGTGGTTGACAAGCTTGCGGGGTCGACACAATCTCCTCTCGGTTTCGAGCTTGCTGAAAAAATCCTGCCCGGTACGGACGGAAGTGAAATCGAGATTCGACTTGATTACACTGACGATGCCCGGAGATTTTTCGATCACGAAAGCGCACTTCCAAGCTTCCAGGGGATAAATGATATTCGAATGCAGGTTGCCAGAGCGGGAAAGGGTGGAATCTTAAGCGCTTCGGAACTCTGGAGGATCAACGCCACTATAAAATCGACCAGGTCGGTACGGCACGTAATCAGGGAAGCACAATGGGAATATAAACAGCTTACAAGGGAAGCCCAGCGACTTGGGTTGTTCCCGGAGATCGAGGACGCTCTCGATCACGCGATACATCCCGATGGTGACATTCTCGATCGCGCGTCATCCGAGCTAAGGCGAATTCGTCATGATCTTGGCCGCGAACGTGAACGCGCTGAACGTGTCCTTTCCAGTATGATCTCGAAATTTACGGGCAAAGGATATTTAAGGGAAGCGAATTACACCGTAAAAAATGGCAGGTACGTTCTTCCATTCAGGCAGGATTGCCAGAAGAATGTCAAGGCAATCGTACAGGCGCGCTCGTCGGCGGGCGCGACAGTTTTCCTGGAACCATACGAGCTTGTCGAACGTAACAACCGCCTGAGCGAACTTAAGGGAGAGGAAGAAACAGAGGTAGCAAGGATACTCGCGGAACTGTCCGCGCGGGTGGGAACGCACGCGGATGAACTTCGAAGCACGATTGATACGGTGGCGTTTCTTGACTATGTATTTGCATGCGGACGATTATCGCGTGAATGGAAAGGCACAAGAGTAAAAAATTCAAGTTCCATAGTAATAAAAATGGCCCGGCACCCGATGATCCCTTATGATGAGGTCGTGCCGGTGGACATTCATTACCCTGGAAAAGCGCGAACGCTGATTATTTCGGGTCCCAATGCCGGCGGGAAAACCGTGGCACTGAAAACAATCGGGCTGTTCTCGCTGATAAATCAATCCGGTCTTCATGTGCCCTGCCGGGATGACAGCGAACTCCCGGTTTTTGGAAGTATACATGCCGATATCGGTGACCAGCAGTCAATCGAATGGAACCTGTCCAGTTTCTCAGCTCATATCGAACTTATCAAGAGGATGTTTACAAGCCTTGCGACGGATGGTCATCTGCCGGGACTGGTCCTTCTCGATGAAATAGGCCGTTCCACCGATCCCCAGGAAGGGAGTGCTTTAAGCCTGTCCGTAATCGAGAAGCTTCTCGAAACCGATTGTTTTACGGCAGTCACAACGCACCTTCCTGCAATTAAAAACCTGGTTCTGTCCAGGGATGAAAGGGTCGCGGGGGCGAGCGTGGAATTTGATCTTGAGAACGCGATGCCGAAATACACGATCAGGATCGGGTCGCTCGGTGCAAGCTACGCGATCGCGATCGCGAGAAGGCTGGGGCTTGATGAGGATGTCTTGTCTCGCGCCGGGGAACTTCTTGCGGTTAAGGGTGACGACCTGCTCTCAGTCGATATACCAGGCCTGAAGCAGCAGGTGGAAAATCTGGAGGAGGATGTAACCAGGGCGAACGTAGCGAAAGACAGGGCTGTCCGGGACCTCCGGTCGATGATCGCGCTCGAGCGGCTTATAATGCTCGCGGCAATTGAAAATGCCGGGAAGGTTACTCGTGAAGCTGAAAGTAAACTTGAAGAAGCAGGAAAGATCGCTGCGAACCTCCCGCACAGACTCGATCGTGATGCGATCAAGGATGATCTGAAAGTCATCCGTTCATACGGCGAAAAGCTTCGAAGAACCGCCGATCTCCTGTCAGCCCCGATTACCGGGGGGACCTCCGGTGAGGCAGGAGGACCAGAATCAGATGTTGAGAAACTTGAAGAAGGGAAACCTGTATGGATTATGTCCCTCAGGCGTGAAGCGGAACTGGTCGAGCTGTCAAAAAACCGCGCCACAGTTGTAATTGGTGATAAACGATTGAAGATTCCTCTCGACCAGTTGAGACCGTTGAAGGAGGAT
>DAOVJF010000390.1 GCA_030673355.1 Planctomycetota bacterium
ATCGAGGAAGGTTACCCGCAACGTGAAATCCAGAATTCGGCGTATGAATGGCAGAAATCGGTTGATTCCAATGAACGTGTGATTGTCGGCCTCAATAAATTCCAGGTGGATGAAAAGGGCGAGGACGAGCTGGAATACCTGAGAGTAGATCCGGCTATCGGTGAGAAGCAATGTGAAAAATTAGCCCGGCTTCGATCGGAACGCGATAATACAAAAGTCGAAACCGCATTGGCTGCAATACAGAAGACCGCTTGCGACCGCGGCCATATTTTCGAAAAAATTCTCGGTGCGGTGCGGGTCGAGGCAACTCTCGGGGAAATTTGTAACCGACTCAGGGCTGAATTTGGAGAATACAAAGAAAGCATAGTAATCTGATCATGAATTTCGACCCGATTGATTTCATAGCTCTGAAGAAAGACGGAAAGGAGCACGCGCCTCAGGAAATCAGGGCGTTTATCGATAACGTCGTTTCAGGCGATATTCCGGATTACCAGGTAACCGCATGGTTGATGGCCGTCTGTCTGAATGACCTTTCTTTCGCTGAAACGTCGGCTTTAACAATGGCGATAGCGGAATCCGGAAAAATCTACCGGTGGGACCAGTCCGGTTTGCCAATAGTGGATAAACATTCAACCGGAGGTGTCGGAGATTCCGCCACACTCATTGTCGCTTCACTGGTCGCATCCATGGGGATGCGGATGGGAAAGCATTCCGGACGCGGCCTCGGCCACACGGGAGGTACCATCGACAAACTGGAAAGCATCCCCGGATTCCGTACCGACCTGTCAGAACAAGAATTTAAAAACATCGTCAGGTCTGTCGGATGCGCGATCGCGGGCCAGGACGAGGAGATGACCCCGGCCGATGGAATCCTGTATGGCTTAAGGGATGTTACCGCGACCGTCAACCATCAGGCATTGATAGCATCGAGCATCATGTCCAAGAAAATCGCGGGCGGCGCGAAATCGATTCTTCTTGACATTAAAGTCGGAAGCGGGGCATTTATGGAGAATCTCGGGCAGGCCAGGTCACTTGCCGATCTATTAATTCGACTTGGCGAAAGCGCCGGGGTCAATGTGAAACCCCTGATGACTTCGATGGACGTTCCCCTCGGGCGTGCCGTAGGCAATGCACTAGAGGTTAAAGAAGCGATAAACGTGCTGGACAATAAAACACCTTCCGACGATCCGCTGCGGGTGGTCAGTATCGAAATTGCGGCGCGCTTGTCCGGGATGTGTGGAATCGAACCTCTCGAAGAAGCACGCCTGACAGCGGCCGGGAAAATTGAAGATGGCGATGCTTTAAATAAATTCAGGAAGATGATAGAAATGCAGGGCGGGGATCCTGGGGTTGTCGATGAGCCTGACAAGATAATTCCTTCAGCCGGTACAATCTTAAAAATCCCCAGTCCGGAAGAAGGTTATATCGCCGGATGCGATGCTTTTAAAATCGGTGAGCTTGTTCGCGACCTTGGCGGTGGAAGAAAATCAAAATTCGATGCGATCGATCGCGAGGTGGGTTTAATTCTTAAAGTAAGACGTAACGATCGGGTTGAGTACGGCCAGACTTTATGTGAAGTTCACAAAAATGATGCTGTGAGCGAAACAGAAGTTGCCGAACGTGTTCTGGATGCTTTCAGGATCGTGAGTGTAAGTCCCGGGATGGCTGATTTGATACTCAATTGAGACCGAAACCGTTAAACAAAAATTGATTGGATGTTTAGCATTGATAATCGTCGACAAGCACGTTCGACACGGAGAATTTTAAAGGCTTGGGGGATGGAGATGTCTCACTCAGCGTGTCGCCGCCACGCGATTAGGTTGGACATAAATAGCATTGATGGGGACACCTGCTTTTCGACAGGCGAAAAGAGATGTCCCCTAAGTTACACTGATAGAGGCGGGCGAAAAGAGATGTCCCCTGTATTTCACCGATGGAGACGGGCGAAAAAAGAACCTCCCGGTCTCACGGGAGGATTCTATATGCCTGAATTGAATACAAGTTCAGGAAATGCGAATAACTGTAGTTTTAATAATACTCAAGACATGTCAGGGTTACGTTTCCTGTACCGAACGGCATGTCATCCTGTAAAACGTATATTTCAAAATTCTCCGGATCGACATCCATTGCAAAGGCATGCCCATTGTATGGCCCGATAGTATATAAAGGCGTCTTCCAGCCATCACCAAGTGCCCCGGATTCATCGTAAACATCGAAAATCTCTATGAACCATTGGGCAGTACCAAAGGTATAAAGCACCGCTACCCAGTTGTGCTCGGGATATGCGTCTAACCCCATGCTAACCTGGTTTACAAAGGCAGGCAGAACATCCACATCCACTATTTCAGGGGTTTCAAGACCCGGCCAGGGAGCGCTGGTTCCGAGCAGGTTGTTTGTATAAGTCCTTATACGCGAATACCCGAAAGGACTCGTAAAGTCGATTCTGTAAATGTCCATTTCACGCTGATGCGATGTGGGCGTGACTGTGCGGTCTTCAATGGTGTAAATATCAACTGTAAACTGGTGGGTGATACCAAGTATCTGATCGTTGATACCCATAGCAACAAAGTCGGGATAACTTACACCATACTGGAAAGGAGGCATCTCACCGGTCATCATGTCCTGCAACGGAATCATCGCCCTGAACGCTTCGTACGGATCGTAATACGGATCGGCAATTCTATGAAGCGATTGCATTGGCGGCTGGCCATATCCCGCGGTGTCATCGTAAATGAAAATTGTGTAGATTGGATCACCGAACGTAAGGCCGAAACCTCCCGATACATCGCCGCCGAGTTCAAGGTACGGGAACGTATCGTCAAGGGATCCCGTGTACCAGCATGTGTTAAACACCCCGACAGGTATATGCATAGCGGTGCAATTTTTCACACGATATTCGCCTGAAATCACTGTATTTGAATCGGAGAGCACCCCAAACGCTCCGCCAGCAGCCGCGTCGATCCGCCTGGTTGGTTTCAACCACGATGACGGTGCAGCCGGATATCCGGCAAGGTATATACCGATATCGAAATCACGATTACAGGCAATATATTTTTCTGTATTATCATCCTTAAAAATTATGAGCGATTCACCAGGCACAATCGCCCAGTAATCATCGGGATTTGCAACCACAGTCAGATCGGGATTAATATTATCAATTGAAGGACCTGGAAATGGCTGGTTCAGGAAAGATCCCTGCCTTGGACGCCAGTCTGATGCCACATCCATTACAGGCAACCTCCATATATTGTATGCCCGGTAATCATCCCCGACAACACTCATCGCGACGTCTTCAACAACGACAAGGATATCACTACCGCCCTGCTCCACATTGCCGTATCCGGCATTGTTCTGGATCGCCACCTGGTACCGGGTAATCGGATAACTGTCCCAGAGATAGGCGTTGGGATCGATGTCCATCCTGCCGGTGAAAAGGTCGGGGGATTCTATAGAGATGGATGAAATTGTATCGAATCCCTGGTGGTCGTAGACATCGATCAGG
>DAOVJF010000449.1 GCA_030673355.1 Planctomycetota bacterium
ACAGCCCCCGGACGGCCCCCCGGTCTGGACAGCCTTGAATTTTTTACCGCCTGGAATTCCACCGCCGATGTCCATGATCAGCGTTCTCAGCGTTGAATCCATCGTGATCTCAACCAGGCCGGGATTTTCGATATTCCCTACCAGGCTGAAAACTTTAGTTCCCGGACTGCCGTCTGAGCCAAGACTACTGTACTTTTCAGAACCATCGCGAATAATTCCGGGTACATTCGCCCACGTTTCGACATTGTTTAAAACTGTCGGTTCGTTATGGTAACCATGTTCAACAGTATGGACATATTTTGCGCGCGGTTCGCCGGGTTTGCCTTCTAAAGAGGCCATCAAAGCGGTCGATTCACCGCATACGAACGCCCCACCACCCCGGTTAATTGAAATATCGAAATCAAAACCTGACCCAAGAATATTTTCACCGAGAAGCCCCCATTCGCGAGCCTGATCGATTGCATTAGTTATACTGGCGAGAGCGTGGGGATATTCGTTCCGGACGTATACATAACCGCGATTTGCGCCGACCGCGAAAGCCCCGATAATCATTCCTTCGACAACAAGATGAGGATTTCCTTCGAGGATGCTCCCGTCCATAAACGCGCCTGGATTTCCCTCATCGGCATTACAGATGACCCATTTATGATCGCCCGACGCTTTTACGGCTGAGAACCATTTTCGACCGGTCGGAAAACCTCCCCCTCCCCTGCCCCTGAGTCCGGCCTTACTGATTTCATCGATTATCCGCGACGGCTCCAGATTAAAAAACGCTTTCCCCAGGGCCTGGTAACCGCCGGTCGAGATATAGTCCCTGATATCCGACGGATCGATTTTGCTGTTGTTTCCTGTAAGAAGCCGGTTCTGTTTCGAATAGAACGGAATGTCCGACTCCTTCTCAACCGCCTTATCGGTCGCTGGGTCGCGGTACAAATATGTACCTGCCGGTTTTCCTTTAATCACCGATTCCGTAATAATTTCCTTGATCCATTCGGGTTTGACCATTGTATAGAAAAATTCACGTGGACGTATGACCATCAACGGTCCCTGCCCGCAGAATCCCTGGCATCCCGTTACGATCAGGCGAACTGATTCTGTCAGGTTATGTCTTTTCAATACTTTTTCGGTAACCGGAATGAGATTTCGTGATCCCGACGCAAGACATCCGGTGCCACCGCAAATCGAGATGGTCGCGCTGAATTTACCGATCGCCTCTTTGAATTCCGCTGCAACCCGGGTAAGTTCATGTACGGAGGAGATTTTCATGAATCAATCTCCTTGCCCTTACGCAGGCTATCGAGAAGTTCCAGGACCTTCTGCCTTGTCATCCGCCCGTAATAAACTTCGTTGACCATCACTGTCGGACCGACAGCACATCCGCCAAGGCAATGGGTACATTCCAGGGAGAACTCACCGTCGGGGGTCGTCTGCCCGGCATCGATCATGAGTTCTTCTTCGAAAACACGGATGATATCGGCACCGTTTCTAGCATGGCAGGCTGTACCCGCGCAGACCTGGAGGTGATGCCGTCCACGGGGTTCCAGCGAGAAGGCTTCGTAGAAAGTCGCTACCGCCCATACGCGGTTGTACGGGACATCCAGTTTTTCTGCGACCTGTTTCAACACCGGTAATGGAAGGTAATTCCACTCAGCCTGGATGTCCTGGAGTATCCCGATAAGGGCTTCAGGATCGGCGCCGGAGCGTTCAATTATCCGGTCGACCGAGTGGGTATCGATATCGTTTACTATTCCTTCCATAGCTTCCTGCGATCACTGTGTAGATCGTGGATAGCAAGTATACTCTTCAGGGAAAATGGAATTCAATACTTTATGTAAAGTATTAAGAATGAATGAAACCTGAAGCGGAATTTTAAGCTTACCCTCGGTTTTGAGATGATTTATCAACGTGGAGGTGGCACCAACAAGCTAGTTCGACTAGCGTCGAACTTCGCATGTTGGCGGCACCCGGGCCTTTCTGATCTACCCGGCAAATTTGAGTGCATGTCCCCGGTCCTCGAATTAAGGTTTTTTAGTAAATTTATCTATACCTTTATTTCGATTAATGAATTATAATTAAGATAATTAATCCATTCATATCAGCCCGTCCTGAAACTCGATTCTAATTAACTCTTTATGATAGAACCGCTTTGGCAGGATGATGAAAAAATGAGATTCCTTAAGATCAGTGTAATCATCTTATTCGTTTTACTGCAGGGTTGCGGCAGGAATGAAAGTCCTGTAAGTCCACAGTCAGACTATCCAGATACCCCGTCCCATCTTATCGATTCACAAACAACGGTCTCCACAAACCGCTATTTATGGGGCATCTGGGATGTTCGAATCTTAGAGGATCGCGAGACTGTCGAAATTATTCCCGACCGAAGCTCCACGATGCATTTCAACGCAGTCAGGCTGATGGAGGAAGTTCCATGCACGACCTGTATTGTTATTATTATCAAACAGTTAATTCCCCCTGATATCCTATCCGTTGATTTCAGACTCATGCACCCGTTTCCAGCTCCCATGAACCTTAGTGCCTTCGATTTACGAGGGATCATCATCAATGGTGCCGACTATAAATTCCCGGCAAACGGTCGCACTGTCGGTATGGGCCATGACAAACTGGTACTACTCGATCCGGACGGTTACACATCGCTTTTCAACCCTACGGAGTTTCCCGAGGATTCCGGAATGCCTCCGATTTTGAGGTATTATCCCGGCAAACTTGAACTCGATGGCGACCTTTCATCAACGCTGAATCCATTTATCGCCTACTCGCAGGATCTTCCAAGGCGGGTATTTTATGTCGGGTCATCAGAAACCAGGAATATTCATGTTCGTCTTCCGGATGGACCGGTCGAGTTTGGCTATGCAGTAGATGCATCATGGATGCCGGTAGAAAATGTTGTCGATCCGCTTGTCGATTTCCCACCCGAGGC